>JBJTHX010000388.1:0-3256 GCA_046094745.1 Planctomycetia bacterium | reverse complement strand
GCGCCGAGAGCACCCCCTGGGCGCCCTGCGTGATCACCAGCCCGGCGTGGATCACCGGCGCGCACAGCGGGCCGTCACCGCCGCCGACCTGCGGGCGGAACGTCGTCGGGTGACCGGCCTCCCAGAGCGGCTTGCCGGTGGCGACGTCGAGGGCCGCGATGATCTCGCGGTCACCCTGGCGGTGAAACAGGGCCACACGGTCCCCGGCCACGGCGACGCCCGCGTAGCCGCTGCCGACCTCCCGCCGCCAGTGCACGGGCGGCCCGGCTGCAGGCCAACGGTCGGCGATCCTCTCGTCGCCGGCGGCGACGCCGCGCCGCTCGGGCCCGAGGATCTGTGGCCAATCGCCGGCCGCGGCGGGCAAGGCGGCCAGGGCGAGCCACACGAGCAGGAGGCGGCCGCCCATCTCACTCCATCCGGCCGCGCTGGCGATAGTACTTCAGCCCCGGCACGAAGAAGCAGGCACCGCTCACGAGCCCGAAGATGACGTGCTGCCAGGCGGGCACGACGCACATCACCAGCGCCGTGGCGAAGAGCACCGCAGCCTGGATATAGAACACGCCGGACAGGATGCCGGCCTTGGCGAAGAAGACGATCCCCGCCAGCAGGGCGAGGACCGGCGAGAGCGTGAGCACCGCCAGCCCGATCAGGTCCTCGACCCAGAAGAGCATCACGCTGCCGATCACGCTGCCGCCCCAGATGTGGGCGATCTGCCGCTCGACGGCGGTGACCGGCCCGGTCCGGTGCCGCAGCGCCCAGACGATCGGCGCCCACAGCGCGAGTCCGCCCCCCCAGAGCACGAGGTACGGCCAGCGGGTCGAGACGCCCTGCCACGCCAGGATGTCGGTGGTGACCGACAAGGCCAGGATCACCACCGAGTGCCACATCCAGAGCAGGCCCCAGTTCTCCAGCACGACCGCGTGGTGCGTCTCGCGGAACAGCCGCGAGAAGACGTCCGAGAAGCCGCCCCGCCGGGCCGCCACTTGCTCGCCGGTGAGAAACGCCAGCAGGTCCGCCGCCAGATCCGCCGCCGATGCGTACCGTAGGTCCTGCGGCTTCTGCAGCGATTTCAGCGCGATCATCTCCAGATCCCGGTCCACGCCGCTGGCAAGCGACCGTGGCAGCGGCGGCTCGGATTCGAGCACGGCCAGCAGGGTGTCCATCGGGCTCGAGGCCTGGAACGGCGGACGGCCGGTGAGCGTCTGGTAGAGGATGGCGCCGAGGCTCCAGACGTCGCTCGTGGGCCCGACGTCGCCGCGGCTGCCGGCCGCCTGCTCCGGCGACATGTAGCAGGGTGTGCCCAGGATCGCGCCGGTGTGGGTCACGAGCGTGTCGCCCTCGAGCCGCTTCGCGAGCCCGAAGTCCGAGACATGCGGCTCGCCGGCCAAGTCGATGAGGATGTTCGACGGCTTCAGGTCGCGGTGGAGGATGCCCCGGTCGTGCGCGGCCTGCACGGCATCCGCCACCTTCGCGACGAGCGCGGCGGCCTCGCGGGCCGGCAGCGGCCCGCCGGACAGCCGCTTGGCGAGCGTCGTCCCCTCGACGAACTGCATGCTGTAGAAGGGGTGGCCGTCATGCTCGCCGACCTCGAAGATCGACACGAGGCCCGGATGGTCCAGCCGGGCGGCCGCCTCCGCCTCGCTGCGAAAGCGGGTCAGGTCGGCCGGGCTCGCCAGATCGCGGCGCAGGAGCATCTTCAACGCCACCGTCCGCCCCAGGCTCCGCTGGGTCGCGCGGTAGACCACGCCCATGCCGCCGCGGCCGATCTCCTCGTGCAGGTCGTAATCCGCGAAGACAACCGGCAGGGGCGAGCTTCCCGGCATGAATCCCGTGGCCGTCGTCCGCCAGCCGGCGGCGAGCGTGCGGTCCTGCGCGGCGTCCCGTGCCGGCACCGCGAAAATCGTCGACTCCTCGGCGACGGCCTCGGCGACGGAGATCGTCGCGAACAACTCGCGGAGCTGCCCGGCCAGGTCCGGATGGGCGGCGGCGAGCGATTCGAGGTGCGCCTGCGCTTCCGGCCCGCGGAGTTCCGACATCGCCTCGACCAGGTCGGCGAGTCGCACTTCCTGCTCCGGTGAGAGCGGCGTGTCGATCGCAAGCGGGCGGCCTGTCATCGTGCTCATCAACGCGGTTCCGCGGTGTTCTGACGGTGAATCTTAGACTGGCGACGGTTCGTGGCGACGGCGGCCGGACCGCGGCCGCCGATCACCCCAGCAGGGCGCGAAGCCGGCGCATCGCCCGCAGATACCGCATTCCGGCCGCCGGCTTGGAAAGCCCCAGCACCTCCGCGGCCTCGGCGGTCGACAGGTGCTCGAAGTGCCGCAGGAGCACGATCTGGCGATCCGCCTCGTCGAGGGCTTCGACGGCGGCGGCGAACCGCCGCTCCAATTCATGCCAGGTCGCCGCGGCGGCCGGCGTCAGGTCGCGGTCGGCGGCGACGCCGGCCAGTTGCACGCCGGAGCGATCGTCGTCGGCCGCGAGCGGCACCTCGCGGTCGACGCTCCGGCTAGCGGCAACCCGGTGGCGTCGGTGAGCGTCGATCAGCCGGTCGCGGGCCATGTGGCGGAGCCAGAGCTGGAACGGCATGGTGGGATTCGCGAGGTATTCCCCGAGCCGCCGATTGGCCTCCAGCAGCACGTCCTGGACGATGTCGCTGGCGTCGACCCGCCGCTGCACGCCGCGGTCCATCCGCCGGTCGATCATCCGCTTGATCGCCTCCCGGTGCCGCTCGAGGAGGCCGTTGACGGCTCCGCCGTCACCCCGCCGGGCCCGCTCCAGGAGGACGAGCGTCGGCGCCGGCTCGACGGCGGCTGGGCCGTCGAGCCGGGAAGCGGGAGTGCCAGGCGCGGAGGTCATGGGGGTCGTGCGGATGGGAAGGGTGGTGACATCCTCTGGCCCGGGCCACCCTCATCGTACCAACGTGTCGCCCGTGCGGGTGCTGCCGACCCTGCCGGTCCTGCAGGCGGCCTGCCCCGGGACAGGCGACGCTTTTCCGGCCTTCCGCGGGCGGGCGTTTATTGCCCGCCCTGGAAACGTGTTGCATATTCGCGAGCGGTCGAAGGAGAGACCGGTGGCTGCCGCGACAGATCGTGGCTTCCCGCGAACGGATTGCACCGTGATCGGCGTCTGGTATCCGACGTCTCTCGCCCCGCGGCGCGGACTCTTCCGCGGAGTCGCCGCGATCCAGGAAGCCCGCGCCTCCGCATCGCCCTGTGTGGCGACGGGACGCGAAGCCGTCAGCCGCTCCACCTGCTCG
>JBJTHX010000387.1:0-15744 GCA_046094745.1 Planctomycetia bacterium | reverse complement strand
GCAGGGGCGTGGCGCCCGGGGGATCGTCGATCCGGGGCTGCCGGCCGAGGCGAAGCAGGCCGGCATCGGGGAGTGACACCATGCCGTCGCGGCCGCCCGCACTGTTGTGCCTCATCGTCGTCGCGTCGGCCGCCGCCCAGGCCGCCGACTGGCCCGACTGGCGCGGCCCCGGCCAGAACCGTCACGCCCATGCCGCCGACCGGATGCTCGTCACGTCCTTCGACCCCGAGGCGGGCACGAACGTGCTCTGGAAGAACGACGAGGCCGGCGGCATCTCCACGCCCGTGATCCTGGGCGGACGACTGTACACGCTCGTCCGCCACAAGCCGGGCACCCAGGAGGAGGCCGAGAAGGTGCTCTGCCTCGACGCCCGCACCGGCGAGAAGCTCTGGGAGAACGTGTTCAACGTCTATCTCTCCGACGTGCCCGCCGAGCGGGTCGGGTGGTCGGCCGTGATCGCCGACCCCGCCACGGCGACCGTCTTCGCCCATGGCGTGTGCGGCGTGTTCACGGCGATCGACGCCACCACCGGCAAGACGAAGTGGCAGCGGTCGCTCCACGAGGAGTTCGGCTTCCTCTCCACCTACGGCGGCCGGACGAACGTACCTGTGGTGTTCGAGGATCTCGTGATCGCCAGCGCGGTCGTGACCGGCTGGGGCGACACTGCCCGGCCGGCCCACCGCTTCCTCGGGATGGACAAGACGACCGGCGTGGTCCGCTGGATGAACGGCACCAAGGAACTCCCCGAGGACACCACCTACAGCACGCCGGCGATCGCGAATCTCGGCGGCCAGGCGGCGCTCGTCTTCGGCTCGAGCGACGGCAGCGTCTGGAACTTCCAGCCGCGGACGGGCAAGGCCGTGTGGAACTTCAGGCTCTCCCGCCGTGGGCTCAACGTGGCGCCGCTGGTGCACGATGAATCGGTTTTCATCTCCCAGGCGGAGGAGAACCTCGACAACACCTCGATGGGCTCGGTGACGGCCTTCAAGGGCATGGGCTCGGGCGACATCACCGCCACGAACTCCATCTGGCAGCGGAAGAGCGTGATGGACGGCCGGTCGATGCCGGTGATCCTCGGCGACCGGGTCTACTTCGTGGACGACGGCGCGAAGATCTACGCCTTCGACAAGGCGACCGGGGCGCCGATCGGCAAGCCCGTGAAGCTCCTCGGCACGATCGTCCGCGGCAGCCCGCTGGTCGTCGACGGCAGGCTGTACGTCTGCTCGACGAGCGGGTGGCACGTGCTCGAGCCGACGCAGGACGGGCTGAAGTTCGTCAACCGCATGCGGCTCGACGAGGAGGACGAGGTCACGGCCTCGCCGATCGCCTGGCAGAACCGGGTCTATCTGACCACGGGAGAGCGGCTCTACTGCCTGGGCGACGCGACGGCCACGGCGACGGAGTGGAAAGACCAGCCGGAGGCCTCGGCCGTGCAGCGCGTCTCGGCCGTGACCGCGGCGCCCGCCGGCGAGCCGGCCTGGGTGCAGGTCGTGCCGGCCGAGGCCCAGATCGCCGCCGGCGGGACGCTGCCCTTGAAGGTGCGGCTCTACGACGCCGGCGGCCGGTTCGTGAAGGAGTCGGCCGCCGAGTTCTCCGCGACGGCCGGCACGGTCGGCCCCGACGGCACCTACACCGCCCCCGCGAGCAGGCACGCCGCCGCGCTCGTCACGGCGAAGGTCGATGGCCTCGAGGGCAAGGCCCGGATCCGCTCGATGCCGCCCCTGCCCTGGAGGTTCGACTTCGACGACGTCCCGCTCGCCGCCGACCCGAAGACGGGCGTCGTGAAGGGCGAGCCGCCGCTCCCCTGGATCGGCATGCGCTACCGCCACGTGGTCCGCGAGGTCGACGGCTCGAAGTGCCTCGTGAAGGTGACGACGATCCCCAAGGGCACCCGGAGCCAGGGCTGGATCGGCCCGATCGAACTCCACGATTACGTCATCCAGGCCGACTTCCGCGCCCAGGAGACCGGCGTCGGCAAGCCGGGCTCGCCGGCGTCCGACGCCCCCCGGGCGGCCGACACCGACGCCGACGCGTTCGCCCGGGCGTTCGGCACGCCCGCGGCACTGGAGAAGGCCCGCATGCCCGACATGGGCCTCGTCGCCCAGCGGTACACGCTCGACCTGATGGGCGCCGCGCAGCAGCTGCAGCTCCGTTCCTGGCCGCCGCAGGTGGCCACGCATTTCTCCAAGACGATCCCGTTCGCCTGGGAGGCGGGCCGCTGGTACACGATGAAGTTCGAGGCCCGCACCCACCGGGAGACCTCCGACCTGCGGCCGTTCGCCTGGCTCCGCGGCAAGGTCTGGCCGCGCGGCGAGCCGGAACCGAAGGCGTGGACGATCGAAGCCACCCACGAGCTGGGCAACTTCCAGGGCAGCCCCGGCTTCTTCGGCAACTCGAAGGACTCGGAGATCGCCATCGACAACGTCACCGTGGAGGCCGTCCAGTGAACCGTCCCGCCATCGCCACGCTGCTCGTCATCCTGGCCACGGTGGCCCCGGCCGCCGAGTGGAGCCAGTGGGGCGGTTCGCCCGTCCGCAACAACACGCCCGACGCCAGGAACCTGCCGACCGACTGGGCGCCGGGCGACTTCGACCCCGACACGGGCGCCTGGAAGCCCGAGACGAGCCGGAACGTGGCCTGGGCGGCGGCCCTCGGCAGCCAGTCCTATGGCAACCCGGTGGTCGCCGGCGGGAAGGTCTACGTCGGCACGAACAACGGCAAGGGCTGGCTCAAGCGGTATCCACCCGCGATCGACCTCGGCTGCCTCCTCGCCTTCTCCGAGAAGGACGGCTCCTTCCTCTGGCAGGATTCCAGCGAGAAGTTGCCCACGGGCCGCGTCCACGACTGGCCGCTGCAGGGCATCTGCTGCGCGCCGCTCGCGGAGGGAGACCGGCTGTGGTACGTGACCAGCCGCGGCGAGGTGAAGTGCCTCGACACCGAGGGCTTCCGCGACGGCGAGAACGACGGCCCGTTCACGGGCGAGAAGTCCCCGGAGCAGGACGAGGCCGACGTCGTCTGGGTGCTCGACATGATGAAGCAGCTCGGCGTCTCGCAGCACAACATGTGCTCCTGCAGCGTGACGAGCGCCGGCGATTTCCTGTTCGTCAACACGAGCAACGGCGTGGACGAGGGACACATCAACCTGCCGAACTTCGAGGCCCCGAGCTTCCTGTGCGTGGACAAGCGGGACGGCAAGGTGCTGTGGGCCGACAACTCGCCGGGCGCCAACGTGCTCCACGGCCAATGGTCGAGCCCGGCCTATGCGGAGCTCGGTGGCGTGCCACAGGTGCTGTTCGGCGGCGGCGACGGCTGGCTGTACTCGTTCGACGCCCACGGCGAGAACGGCAAGGCGAAGCTGCTGTGGAAGTTCGACTGCAACCCCAAGGAGTCGAAGTACACACTCGGCGGCCGGGCCGACCGCAACCACATCATCGGCACGCCCGTCGTCCACGACGGCCTCGTCTACATCGCCGTCGGCGAGGATCCCGAGCACGGCGAGGGCGTGGGCCACCTGTGGTGCATCGATCCCACGAAGCGGGGCGACGTGTCGAGCGAACTGGCCGTCAGCCTCAAGGACCCGACCACGCCCCTGCCCCATCGCCGCAATCAGGCCGTGATCAAGGAGGAGGGGGAGGTGGCCCGGCCGAACCCCAACTCGGCTGCCGTCTGGCACTACCCCGGGTTCGACACCGATGGCAACGGCAAGCTCGCCTTCGAGGAGACGATGCACCGCACCTGCGGCACGGTCGCCATCAAGGATGGCCTGCTGTACGTCGCCGACTTCAGCGGCCTGTTCCACTGCCTCGACGTGAAGACGGGCAAGCCGCTGTGGACCCACGACATGCTCGCCGCCAGTTGGGGCTCGCCACTCGTCGCCGATGGCAAGGTCTACATCGGCGATGAGGACGGCGACATCTGCATCTTCAAGCTCGGCAGGGAAATGGAACTGCTCGGCGAGGTCAACATGGGCAACAGCGTCTATTCGACGCCGATCGCCGTGGGGGATACGCTGTACATCGCCAACAAGAGCCACCTGTTCGCGATTCGGGAGGGGGCCAAGCCGCCCGCGAAATGATCCGTTCCGTGTCCATCGCCGTCGGAGTCTGGGCCGCGATGCTGTCCGCCGCGGTCGCCGAGCAGCCCGCCGTGCCGGCCGCGCTTCTCCTCGGCGCGAAGCGGGTCGTGGCCCTCGGCGACTCGATCACCCACGACGGCCGCTGGCTCGCGGACCTCGTCGCCTGGATGGAGCGGGAGGGAACGGCGGCCGAGGTCATCGACGCGGGCCTCAGCAGCGAGACCGTCTCGGGCCTCACGGAGGCAGGGCACGCGGGCGGGAAGTTTCCCCGGCCCGACGTCCACGAGCGGCTCGACCGCGTGCTCAGGCTGACGCGGCCCGACGTGGTCCTCGTCTGCTACGGCATGAACTGCGGCATCTATCAGCCGCTCGACGAGACGCGGTTTGCGCGGTTCAGGGCCGGCATGGAGCGGCTGCATGCGGCCGTGGAGAAGGCCGGCGCGAAGGTCGTGCATCTCACGCCCCCGATCTACGACGGGCGGCCGGGCACGAAGCATCCCGCGGGCGAGGCCGACTACGACGCCGTGCTCACCGCCTACTCGCAGTGGCTGCTCTCGAAGCGGGCCGACGGCTGGCTCGTGATCGACGTCCACGGCCCGATGCAGCGGATCCTCGCCGCAAAACGGGCGGCGGATCCGGCGTTCACGTTCGTCCCGGACGCCATCCATCCGGACGACGCCGGCCACTGGGCGATCTGTCGCGCCATCCTGGCCGGCCTGGGCGTCGACGGACCGATCGCCACCGCCGAGTTGCCCGGCGCACTGGCGCCGTTCCTTCCCGAGGTGACGGCCCGGCTGAAGATCCTCCGCGACGCCTATCTCGCCGCGACCGGCCACCTGCGGCCGGAGGTCGCGGCCGGACTGCCCGTCGCGGAGGCCGAGACCGAGGCCGCGCAGCTCACCGCGTTGATCCGCTCCCGGCGGCTGCATCTCGCCGGCTTCCAGCGGTCGGGCCGGGAATGGATCTCGGCCCTGGAGTGGCCGCGGCCCAAGGTCGTCGATCCCGGCCCGGCGGCCGCGGGCCCCGCCCCCGTGCCCGCCGACGCGATCGTGCTCCTGGGCAAGGATCTCTCCGCCTGGAACGGCGCCGATGGCTGGAAGGTGGAGGATGGCGTGGCGACCGTCGGCAGCGGGGATATCACCACCAAGCAGGGCTACGGCGACTGCCACCTGCACGTGGAGTTTCGCACGCCCGCCCCGGCCCGCGGCACGGGGCAGGCCCGCGGCAACTCCGGCGTCTTCCTCATGGACAAGTACGAGATTCAGGTCCTCGACTCGTTCGCGGACGGCAGTGACTGCCCGCTCACCTACCCGGACGGCCAGTGCGGCGCTCTCTACAAGCAGCAACCGCCGGCCGTGAACGCCTGCCGCCGCCCCGGCGAGTGGCAGACCTACGACATCCTCTTCGCGCGGCCCCGGTTCGCGGCCGATGGGTCGCTCGAGAAGCCGGGCCGGGTGAGCGTGCTGCACAACGGCGTCGCCATCCACTCCGACACGGCCATCAAGGGTGACACCTTCTACGACGCCCCGCCGTCGTACACGGCCCATCCCGACGCCCTGCCCGTCCGGCTGCAGGACCACGGCGACCCGGTGCAGTACCGCAACATCTGGGTCCGTCCCTTCGAGCCAGTCCAACCCCGGCCGAAGCTCGACTGACGGGATCGGCCACGGAACGGTCGGCAGGATGCCGATCCCGGCCGTGTACACTCCCGCACGTGCCGGATGTTGCGCGGTCGTTACCGACTCGGGGTGGCCAGGGCACCGATACTTTTCCCAACGCCAACACCGGTTCCTTCCGGTGGGCCGCACCGGAGGCTCACCCGCCGATGACCGCCGCCCCCCGCCGCGTACTCGTGGTCGAGGACGACACCGCGATCCGCCGCGGGGTCGTGGCGGCGCTCACGTTCGCCGGCTACGACGTGCTCGAAGCCGGCGACGGCCCACGGGGCCTGGCCCTCGCCGAGACCGCCGAGGTCGACCTCGTGCTCCTCGACGTCGTCCTCCCCGGCGCCGACGGCCTGGAGATCCTCCGCCGCGTGCGGGAATCGCGGCCCACGCGACCGGTGATCCTGCTCACGGCGCGGGCGGCGGAGGACGACCGCGTCGGCGGGCTCGCCGCGGGGCCGACGACTACGTGGTCAAGCCATTCAGCGTCAAGGAACTGCTGGCCCGGGTCGAGGCCGTGCTCCGTCGCTCGCCGGAACGGCCGCGGCCCGTGGAGGTGATCGAGTGCGACGGCCTCGTCGTCGACCTCGCCCGCCGCGAGATCCGGCACGCCGACGGCGACCGCGTGGAACTCTCGGAGAAGGAGGCGGAACTCGCGGCCTACCTCGCGGCCCACGCCGGCCGTGCGATCAGCCGCGAGGAACTCTTGCGTCGCGTGTGGCGGCTCGACCCGCGGGGCGTGACCACCCGCACGATCGACATGCACGTCGTGCGACTGCGGGAAAAACTCCGCGACGACACGGCCGCCCCGCGGCGGGTGCTCACCGTCCGCGGCCAGGGCTACGCCTGGGCCGCCGCGGAGGCCGGCCGATGAGCCCGCGCCGGGCCTGGGCCGCGTATGCCACGTGCCTGGCGATCGCCGCCGCGGCCCTCGCCTTGCTCACGCACCGGGCACTCGAGGCCGAACGGGCCGAGGCTGCGGCCCGGCGGGAGGCGGTGGTCGAGGAGAACGTGCGGCTCGCGCTGTGGCGGATCGATTCAGCGCTGGCAGCACTCGTGGCCCGGGAGACGGCGAACGTGCGGGCCACCCGGCCCGTACCTCCGGTCCTGGAGACGTTCGTCATCGACGCCGCAGGCCGGCGCCGCGTGCTAGCCACCGCGGCCGACCGCGAACCAGTGCGGCTCGACGCCGTCGCACTCGTCGCCCGGCTGCCCGAGGCGGCGACCGGGGACCCGCTGGCCGAGGGTGCCGCTGCCCCGCAACCCGCCGATCTGCCGCTGCAACAGGCGCGAAACGCCTCCGAACTCCAGGCCCGGCGGCAGGCCGTGCAGCAGAACTACGACGCGCAGCAGCAGATCGCGTTGCCGGACGGCCCCGCCGCCGCCCCGCTCGCCGCGCTTTCGGCGGTGTGGGCCGACGACGCGCTCGTCCTCGCCCGCCGCGTCCAGCCGCCGATCGAGTCCGCCGCCGTCGAAGGCTGCGTGCTCGACTGGCCGCGGCTGCGGGCCGACCTGCTCGCCACGATCGCCGATCTGCTGCCCGAGGCAGCCCTCGAGCCGGCACAGGATGCGGCGGCCGCCACTGACCAGCGGTTGCTCGCTGCGATCCCCGCGAGACTCGTCCCGGGCACGGTGCCGCGGCTCATCGCGACGGGCTGGTCGCCGCTCCAGGGCACGCTCGCCGCGGCCTGGGTGGCGATGGCCGTCGCCGCCGCCGCGGTCGGGGCGCTCCTCGCGAGCGTGCTCGCGCTCAGCGAGCGGCGGGCGGCCTTCGTGTCGAGCGTCACGCACGAACTCCGCACGCCACTGACGACGTTCCGGCTCTACTCGGGCCTGTTGGAGGCGGGCATGGTGCCGGCCGCGGAGGTGCCTGGTTACCACGCCACGCTCCGCCGCGAGGCCGACCGGCTCACGCACCTCGTGGAGAACGTCCTCGCCTACGCGCGGCTCGAGCGCGGCCGCCATGCCGCCAGGCTCGCGGCGGTGTCGGTCGGTGACCTGCTCGATCAGGCCACGGCGCGGCCCGCCGAGCGGGCCACGCAGGCCGGGTGCGAATGGCGGCTCGAGGCCGACGACGCGACGTGCCGCCTCGCGGTGACCACCGACCCGGCGGCCGTGGAGCAGGTGCTCTTCAACCTCGTGGACAACGCCTGCAAGTACGCTCGCGGCTCCCGTCCGGCCGCGATCGAAGTCACGGCCAGCCCCCGCGGCCGGAGCGTCGCGATCGCCGTCCGCGACCACGGGCCAGGGGTCGCGGCCCGCGAGGCCACCCGCCTCTTCGAGCCGTTCCGCAAGAGCGCCTGCGAGGCGGCCGAGGGGGCGGCCGGCGTCGGCCTGGGCCTCGCTCTCTCGCGCCGGCTCGCGCGGCAGATGGGGGGCGATCTCACCTGCGAGCCGCCGGCCGACGGCGGGGCCCGGTTCGTGCTCGCGCTCCCGCTGGCCGCGGATGGCGACGTTGCGCGGCTGTGACACAGCCGGTGGCGGGAACACGCTACCGTGAACCTGTTCGCCCCACGCACCTTCCCCGGAGGTTTCCCATGACCACGCCTCGCCTGCCGCTCGCGAGCGTCGCCCTGCTCGTGCCCACGCTCGCCCATGCACAGAGTTCCCGGGGCCTCCACCTCGAGCCCGCGGTCCCGACGATCGCCGTCTCCGGCGCGGCCGAGATCCGCGTCGTGCCCGACGAGGTGCTCCTGCGGTTCTCCGTCGAGGGTCGCGAGGCGAAACTCGATGCCGCGGTCAAGGCCTGCGACACGAGCACCGCGGCCGTGCTCGCCTTCGTGAAGGAGTCCGGGATCGCCGCCCAGGACCTGCAGAGTGACTTCATCGCGATCGCGCCGGTCTACGAGCGACCGAACGGCGAGGAGTCGCCGGTGCCGCGGTACTTCCGGGCCAGCCGGGGCTTCGCCGTCCGGCTGCGGGACGTGGCGAAGTTCGACGCGCTGCTGGAGGGCATCCTCGAGGCCGGCGCGGATCGCGTGGAGGACGTGGCGTTCCGCACGACCGCGCTCCGCAAGCATCGCGACTTGGCCCGCCAGCAGGCGATCCGCGCGGCCCGCGAAAAGGCCGTGGCCCTGGCCGGGGAACTCGGCGCCAAGGTCGGCAAGCCGTTCTCGATCGAGGAGACGTCGGGCGGGGGCGTGCGCAACGGTTCGAGCACCCCGCGCGAGCGCTGGGCCACGGCGCAAAACATCTCGCAGGATGCGGGGCCGGGCGGTGCGGCGGCCGAGGGCGAGACCGAGCCGAAACTGGCCGCCGGCATGATCAGCGTCACGTCGCGGGTGGACGTGGTGTTCACGCTCGAGTGACGCCGTCAGCGGTCCAGCCGGACCGTGACCGTGCTCGGCGTGCCTTCCTGGCCGAACTCGTCGACCGGAAGGACGGTGAGCCGGTTGTCGCCCGGCCGCAGTTTCCAGGTGAACGGGCCGGCCGGCAGGCGGCTGTCCGCCGGCTGGCCGGCCCCGTCGAGCGGGGCGGCCACGACGCGGTACCGCGCGAAGAAGGGCATCGAGTTGCCGAGTTCCACGGTGACCTCGTCGGCTCCCGTGCGGATCAGCCGCAGGCTCGCCTGGTCCACCGTCCAGTAGAAGTCCCGCTTCCGCGTGAACCATTCGTTGACGCCCGCCCGCGGCGGCGTCTTCTCGTCCACCCAGAACGGGTAGTCGTCGTACCCGGGAAACTGCTGGAAGTTCCGCGGAATCTTCTCGGGGTGCGAGTGGAAATCGTTCCGCGGCGTCATCTGCACGAACCCGGCGATCAGGTAGCCGTGCTTCCACCCCCAGTCGTAGTCGGCGGGCATCTTCTCGCCGGCCAGCCAGGAACCCAGCCGGCAGCCGATCAGGCTCTTGGTGTCGATTCCCTTGACGTGTTCCCGGGGCTCCTGGCTGCGGGACATCAGCCAGTGCATGTCCTTGTCCTCCGGAACGATCTTGTCGCGGACGACCTCGTGCATCTCCACGAGGTTCACCGGCACCCGCGACTCCTTGTCGAAGTAGTAGTGGTCGAGATCCGGATCGAAATACACCCACTTGCCCAGGCTCGGCACCCAGACCTCGGTGATCTCGTGGCTCATCTCCTTGAAGCCCAGCGCACACACGTGCCGGGCCTTGTAGCCGAGGGCGGTGGCCGCGGAGACCATCACCTGGGCGTAGCTCATGCAGTGGCCGCGGACGATCCGCTCCCCGTCGGGCGTGCGCTCGAATACCCGCTCGATGTCCCACTGGTACACCCCGTCCTTCCGCTGCGGACCACCGGGGACGTTCCGCATCGTGCCCTGGGCGGTCCAATCCATGAGCCGGACCAGCCGGAGAAAGTCCTCGCCGCCGTTCATCGACTTGTCGATCTCGGCATACTTGGCCGCGTCGGTGGCCGTGTCGTACTTGCCCGCGGCGACGCCGTCGAGGTCGTTCTCTTTCCTGAACGTGGCGAGTTTCGCCTGGTCGGGCCGCTCGTAGCCGAACTGGACGGGTGAGCGCACGATCTGCTGGATGCTCGACGCCGTGATGGTGAGCGGCGGTTCGTACGAGGCGCGACGCACCGCGACCGCCGGCCGCAGCGTCACGGCAGTCACCTTCGGCAGTCCCTCGGCAGCTTCGGCCGCGAGCGACAGCCGCAGCTGGATGTAGCGACCCGTCAGGGGCGCGAGCCGGCCCTTCAGGCCACCGAGCTCACGCCACGCCGACCAGCCGGTCTGGTCGAAGAACTGCGAACCGCTGCGGGCCTCGACCCGCACCGCGGCCCCGGCCGGCACCTCGGCGGCGACCTCGACGTCGACGGCCTCGGCGGCCTGGCAGTCGTCGCCGAGGCCGTGCGGGGCCGGCAGGAGATCGACGACATCCGTCACCGCGCGGCCCGCCCGCTCCGTGCCGTGGGCAAACACGCGGGGATCCAGGAGCAGGTGCTCCGCCGCCCGGTCGAGCACCACCTTGCGGGCCTCGAAGCCCGCGTAGATGTCGCGGGCCGAGAGCACGATCGGCGCTGCCGCGGGCTCGGCCGCCGTGACGGGGAACAGGGCCGGGCCGGCGGCCAGCGCGTGGACCACCAGAATCGCGGCGAGGCTGCGGGCCGCGTGCATGATCGACTCCCTTGCGAAGAGAGAACACCGCGGCCGCACGGCAGCGCGGAGCCCGGCTCGACCGTCACGACAGATTAGCCTGGCGCCGTCAGGTTTGGAACCCGTCCGCGACCGGCGTCACTCCGTCACCGCGGCGAGCGCGTCGTCGGCCGCCCCGGCCCGCGCCGCGGGCGTCGGCTGCGGCGCGGACACCACCGGGTCCTTCTTCCGCCAGCCCGCGGCCACCCAGCCATCCTTGCGGGCCACGAGTTGCTCCATCGGTAGCGGCCCGGCCCGCTCCAGGTCGCCCGGAAGCTTGAGCGGCTCCACGTCGACCACTTCCTTGAAGACTTTGTTGAACCGCTTCTGGAGGATGCGGCGGATCGAGGTCTCCTGCACGGTCAACTTCTCGGCACCGCCGGGCACGAAGCCGGGCGGGTAGATCTGCACGTCGCCGTCGCGGACGAGGCGGACACCACCCGCGGCCGGCTCGACCCGGTAGGCCGCCCAGATGTCCATGCCGGGAAACTCCCGCTCGCCCGACGTGAACCGGCTGCCGCGGACCGTGAGCTTCACGCGGTCGTCGCCGGCGTCGAGCTCGATCGGCTTTCGCTTCGCGAACGTGATCGACCAGTCCTGCTGCTCGCCGTCGTTGGCCAGGGCCTCCGGCATCGTGCCGTTGTTCTTCTTGATCTGCTCCTCGACGAAATCCTGCGTGATCGTCCGGCCGCCGAGCGTGATCTCCGCCGCGTTGTTGACGAGCGTCTCGTGCACCCGGGCCGCGAGCACCGCGTCGGGATCGACCGCCGGCGGCGCCGTGAAGGCGCCGATCTGGTCGGCAAGCGCCTTGCGGGCCGTGACCGAGAGCCGGGAGTCGGTCGTGCTCATCTGCAGGAGCTCCGGATACCAGCCCCGCTCCATCAGCGGCCGCCGGAACTTCGCCTGGTAGTCCCGCGACGCCTGGGCGATGGCCGCGGCGGTCTGGTCCTCGAACTGCCGCCGCACGCGATCGCGGGCCTTCGCCGCCGAGATCGCCTCGGCCTGCGGCCGCATCTGGGCCACCTTCTTGCTGGCCATCTTGCGGATCAGGTTCTTGGCGAAGCGGCTGGAGACGCCGATGCCCGCCGTCCGCGTGTCGGTGTCGGCATGCACTTCCGCCGGCAGTGCCGCGACCCGCTGATCGTCGATCAGGATCCGCTTGCGGGCGCCGACCGTGGTGGTGCCGAAGGTGCGGACGGTGACGGGCCCCTTGGAGCCGCGGGTGTCCGAGTGGTTGGTGGCGTCGAGTTTCAGATCGACCACGGCGTGCTGCAGATTGGGCACGAAGTCCAGCAGCACGAGGCCCGTCGTGTGGCCGCTGCCGCGGACCCGCGTGCCGAGCACGACGTCGTTGATCGGCGCGGTCTCGTCGATCGCGCGGTTCACCGCGCTGCCCAGCAGGTTCTCGTCCACGTCGAGGAACAGGTTCGGCCGGAGCACCGCGGACCGGATGCGGGCGACCGTCGCCGG
The DNA here is from genome assembly GCA_046094745.1 of Planctomycetia bacterium. Classification (GTDB taxonomy): domain Bacteria; phylum Planctomycetota; class Planctomycetia; order Pirellulales; family UBA1268; genus QWPN01. The sequence continues at coordinate 3,443 of JBJTHX010000387.1, read as the reverse complement.
CGCCTGCCCCGACTCCTCGAGCCGGGCCAACAGCGGCCCGACCGGGTCGAGCGGCTCGGGGGTGCCCGCGGCGGCGCCGGCCTTGACCGCGGCCGCGAGTTTTTCCAGCCGCTGGGCGTAGGTGGCCGCGGCGCCGGGGTCCTTGGCCGCCGTGGCGGCCTCGGCGTAGGCCGTGACCGCCCGGCGGACCGCCGCGAACTGCGGCATCTCCAGGCCGTTCTCTTCCGCGTCGAGCAGTTTCTGCAGCCGCCGGAGGACGACCGGGTCGGCGGCGGAGCCGGAGGCGGCCTGGGAGACCAGGGCCGGCCAGTCGAGGTATGCCTTCCAGTCGGCCCCGCTGGGGCTGCGGGCCAGGAGCCGGTCGAGGGAGCCGAGCGCCTCGCGGAGTTTCGCGGCGGCTGTTCCCAGCCGTCCCTCGGTCACGGGCCGGAACGACTCGGCCACGCCGAGCGGCCGGGGGGCCAAATCCGTGAGGTCGACGGCCCGGGCTGCTCCCGGGGCGACCGGGGCGGCCAGCAGGACACCGGCGAGGAACGGAACGACGGAAAAGCGGGATGAAGCCATTGCGAGTAATGCCTGTGCGAAGGAGAAACCGGTCCCCGGCCGTGAGCGAGCGGAGAGTGTAGTGCGCGGGGTCGATCTGCCTCCACAGCAGTCGCCCCCGGGCGAAATGCCCGTCGTCCGGCCGTCATTTCGCCCGCGCGGCGAGTTTTTCCACCGCCGGACCGTAAGCGACGATCGGCGTTCAACTTACGCCAGACTTCCCAGGCCGCAAGTCGAGCAAAACTCGCGGCATCGACACCGCCAACGCAGCCCCCGCCCCTTGTCAGCGGGCCGCTCGCAGGCCTTCAATCGCGTCGGCATGGACCGCCAGCGCACGCTGCGGCACGAGCACGACCCGCCACGAGTGAAGAGGCACGCATGAACGCGACCCGCAGGATTCCCGACCGCCTGGTTCCCTTTGCCGCGCTGGCCATCGCCTGCTGGGCCGTCGACGCCGTCGCCGCCACGCCCATCCCACTGCGGCCCACGCCCGCCGCGGCCGTACAGCGGATCGACGACTACGCCGCCGCCCTCGAGGCGGCCCGCACCGGCTCCGCGATGCTTCTCGTTTCCATCGAGCCGCGGTCGGGCGATCCCGACGACACCGCCGGGCGCGCGTTGGAACGGGCCGACGTCCAGCAACGGTTCGCCGCCAGCGGCACCCCGTGGGTCTTCTGCCGCCTGGGAATGGATGCCGGCGGCGCCGCGGTGGCGGGCGATCCCGGCCTCGCGGAAATGCGGCGCGGGGCTGGCGTGTTCGTCGTCGATCACGCCCATCCGGAGTACGCCGGCCGGGTCGTCTCGATCCTGCCCCGGACACCAGGCAAGTACTATCGCTTCGCGCCGGAGCACGTCGCCGAACTGGCCGCCCTGCCCGCCGGGTCGCTCACCCAGCGGTCGCTCGTCCTCGCCGTGCGGATCCACCCCGAGGCGCCCCAGAGCACCGGGGGTTCCTGCGACGAGGGGCTGTGCGCCGCGGCGGCCGCCCACTCGGCCCACCAGGCCCGGATCCGCCGCCAGGGCCACCACGGGTGGGAGACGCGGTCGCGGCAGCTCGGCGGCTCCGCGGCCGAGGTGTGCGCGGAAAGCTGGCCCAACCAGGACCTGCTCGACTCGTGCGTCGACTGCGTGGCCAGTTGGCGGCAGTCGTCGGGCCACTGGAACGCGGTCCGCAGCCCGCAGGCGGCCTACGGGTACGACATCCGTCGCGGCTCCAACGGCATCTGGTACGCGACCGGCATCTTTCGTCGCTGACACGGCTCAGACGTCGATCGTGCCGGTCGCAGGCAGGACGAAGATCTTGCCGTCGCCGATCCGCCCCGTGCGGGCGGCGGCGACGATCCGCTCCACCACCTCGTCGACACGGGCGTCGTCCACCCAGAGACAGATCTCCACTTTGGGCAGGAAGGCGAGCGAATACTCGCTGTCGCCGTACTGGTCGAGGTAGCTCTTCTGTCGCCCGTACCCCTTCACCTCGCCCACGGTGCAGGCCTCGAGCGGGGCGAGTTTCAGGGCCTCGAGCACCCGCTCCGCCAGGAACGGCTTCACGACCGCGATCACTTCCTTCATGCAGCCTCGGCAGCCGACATCAGCTGAAAAAGTTCTCGCCGTAGAGGTTCATGGCGGGGCGGGTCGTCACCGTGATGTCACCGTTGACCCGCGTCTGACAGGCCAGCCGCATGGTCTGCTCGTTCCCGATGGCCGCCAGCGACACGGCCAGCCGGGCCGACTCGAGGACCCCCTTGGGGCTCGTGTTCTCCATGCCCTTGGTGACGAGCACGCGGCAGCTGCCGCAGCTGCCCCAGCCATGGCAGTTGGCGACCTTGTGGATGCCCGGATAGAGGTCGACGCCGGCCCGCAGGGCTTCCTTCCGCAGGTTGGCTCCGGCGGGCACCTGGATTTCCTTCTTTTCGTTCGTGAACGTGATCGTGGGCATCGGTTTCTCTCGATGGCGGGGGGCGGTCTGACCGATACTGTAGCCAGGGCGTGGATCCCCTTCCAGCAGGTCGGAGCGAGCCGATGGCGGAACTCTCCAAGTACCAGCAGTCGATCGTCAAAAACTACTACGCGAACCTCGACACCGCCCTTCTCCAGCGGCTCGGGGAGCAGGTGACCGACCTGTATCTCGCCGAGGGCAAGAAGCGCGAGAAGCTCTGGTCGAGCGTCGCGACGTCGCTGGCCAAGCTCGGCGTGCCGCCCACGAGGATCGAGCACCTGCGGAAGTCCGACGACGCCCGGAAACTGGCCCAGCTTCTCCAGGAACTGCTGGCAAAGGATTGACCGCGCCGCGGTCGTGCCCCATGCTGTGACGCTCCGTCCCAGCAGGCACGACGCGATGACCGCCTCCATCACCCCCTCGGCCACCGATCGGGCTTCCCTGCTCGAGGCGCTCCGCTGGCGGAAGTTCCCGGTGCTCGACGACGGGTTCGTGGCCCTGGTCGATTGCATGGGCGACGACGGGTCCGTCGTGCAGGCCGCCCGGGTCAGTTACGGCGAGGGCACCCGCAAGGTCAGCGACGACCGGCAGCTCATCCGCTACCTGATGCGGCACGCCCACACGACGCCCTTCGAGATGGCGGAACTGAAGTTCGTGGTCCGCGTGCCGATGGACTGCTGGCGGCAGTGGATCCGCCACCGCACCGCGAGCGTCAACGAGTATTCCACCCGCTATTCTCTCGCCATCGACTCGATGCAGGGCACGGCCGACGACGAGTGGCGGACGCAGGCGGCGAGCAACCGCCAGGGCTCGGATGGCCTGGTGGCGGTCGCCGAGGGCCGCCGGCTCACCACGGCCGAGCAGGAACTGCAGGACCGCGCCCGCCGGGTCTACGAGGAGCGGCTCGCGGCGGGCATCGCCCGCGAGCAGGCCCGCAAGGACCTGCCGCTGTCCACCTACACGG
>JBJTHX010000386.1:0-10360 GCA_046094745.1 Planctomycetia bacterium | reverse complement strand
GGCAGTCGACGATCGCCGCCGTCTTGCCCACGGCCCCGTTGGCGAAGTGCACGATCGTGACGCTCGACGTCTCGTACTCGTAGGGGCGGAAGATCTCGCTCTGCGACCGCGTGGCGAGGCTGGAGACGGTCTTCACCTCGCTGCCCATGACGAGCAGGAGGGCGTCGAGGGCGTGGCAGCCGGCGGTGAGCAGGGCGCTGCCCCCGTCCTGCTTGCCCACGTTCCAGCGGAACTGCCCGTACCACGGGCCGATGCCGTGGTAGTAGTCCACCTCGCCGTAATGCAGCTTGCCGAGCAGCCCCTGGTCAATGACCGCTTTGGTCGCCTGGAACTGGCTGCTGTAGCGGCACTCGAAGCAGACGCAGCCCTTCACGCCCGCCTTGGTCGCGGCGGCCACGATGTCGGCCACCTCGGCCGGCGTGTTGGCCATCGGCTTCTCGAGGATGAAGTTCTTGCCCGCCTTGGCGGCGGCCACGGCATGGTCGCGGTGCAGGCTCGGCAGCCCCGCCACGTCGACGATGTCGATGCCGGGATCGGCGAGCATCTCGCCCAGTTCGCGGTACACGCGGATCGGCGTGCCGTACTTGGCGGTGAGTTCCGCGGCGTCGAGCGGCCGCGACGAGCAGACGGCCGTCACCCGCCCCTGCCGGGTGGCGTTGAGGGCGGCGATGTGGGCCGTGGCGGCCCAGCCGTAGCCGACGAGGCCGACGTTGTAGGTGCTCATGGTGCGGTGCTCCCGAGGATGGCGGTGGAAGGGCGGCCCGACGGCCGTCCGGTGGACCGCATCATACCGCCATCGCTACGATGCCGCCCGGGCCGGGAGCCTCCCCGGCCGCGACGTCTTCCCTCCACCGTGCCCCGGGGCCGCCGATGCCAAGCCTGCTGCAGTCCTTCGTCGTCGTCAGCCTGCCGATCACGGGGCTGTGCTACGCGCTGCTCGGCTCGATCAAGCTGCCGCTGGCCCGGCGGCTCGGCCTCGATGAGGCGAAGATCGGCGGCCTGATCGCCGCCTTCGGGCTGATGGTGGGGCCGATCATGCTCCTCTGCGGCGCGCTGGCCGACGCCTACGGCCGCAAGCCGGTGTGGATCGTGGGCTCGCTGCTCGTGGCCGCGAGCCTGGCGATCTTCGCGGTGGCCCGGCAATATGCCGCGGCCGTGACCGCGACCATCCTCCTGGCGGCGGGCTGGACGGCCATGATCAACGTCGCCAACCCCGTGATGGCGACGGCCTTCCCCGACCCGTTCACCGGCTCGAACCTGGGCGACGCGCTGTTCGGCGTGGGCGCCTTCCTCTGCCCGGTGCTCGTGGCGTTCCTCCAGGCCCGCGTCGGGTTCCAGGCGGGCGTGGCCGCGATCGCGGCGGTCGCCCTCCTGCCATTCGCGCTGTCGCTGGGGCTGGACCTCGGCGGCGGCGAGCTGCGGGGCGACCTCGCCGCGGCCTTTGGCGGCTTCGGCACGCTCATGGCCGACGGGCAGGTGTGGGTGCTCGGACTCGCGCTTTTGTGCTGGGTGGTGATCGAGTCGGGCACGGCCGGCTGGGCGAGCACGCTCGTCGCCGAGGCGGCGCCCGCGGGCGAGCCGCGGGAAGCCGGCGAGCGAGTCGCCGCCACGACGCTCTCGGCCTTCTGGCTGTGCTTCATGGCGTCGCGGCTGGCCACGGCCTGCGCGATCCACTGGTCGGGCCTGGCGGGGGAGCGGCTCGTGCAGGCCACGCGGACGATGCAACTGGCGATCGCCGTGCTGGCGGTGGCGACGATGGCGGGGCTGCCGAGCCTGCACCGCGACCATGCCGTGGCCGCCGCCAAGGCGGGCAAGAACTTCATCCTCGAGAAGCCGATGGCCAACACGCCCGCGGAGGTGGCCGACATCGTGGCCGCAGCGACCCAGGCGGGCGTGAAGGGCTGCGTCTGCTTCGAGGCCCGGTTCTCCTCGCAGTTCCTCGCCACCAAGGCGGTGATCGACGAGGGGCTGCTCGGCCGCCTGCACTACGGCGAGGTGGACTACTACCACGGCATCGGCCCGTGGTACGGCCAGTTCCGCTGGAACGTGGGCAAGAAGGACGGCGGCAGCGCCCTGCTCACGGCCGGCTGCCACGCCCTCGACGCGCTCCTGCTCGTGATGGGCAGCGAGGTGAAGACCGTTTCCAGCCTCGCCACGCGGTCGCACAGCGAGATCTTCGCCTCCTACGAGTACGAGACGTCGAGCGTCACAATCGTGCACTTCGCCAACGGCGCCGTGGGCAAGACGGCCGCGATCGTCGACTGCCTGCAGCCCTACTACTTCCACACGCACCTCGTCGGCAGCGAGGGGAGCCTGCTCGACAACCGCTTCCACTCGCAGAAGCTCCATACCGACCGGCACCGCTGGAGCGAGCTGGCGATGAAGCTCGTGGACTCGGGGGACGTCTCCGACCACCCCTACCAGGCCCAGTTCCAGGCCTTCTTCGACGCCCTCGACAAGGGGGCCGACATGCCGCTGACGAGCCTCCGCGAGGCGAGGCGGACGTTCGACGCCGTGTTCGCGGCCGACAAGAGCGCCGCCGCCGGCGGCACGCCCGTGGCCGTGGGCTGACGCCCGCAATCGCGGTCCCCGGGTTTCCACCCGGGGCTTCCCAGAGGAGGTTCCCGGGTTGCCCAGGAAGCCCGAAGCGGAAGCGATGGGACTCCGTGAGCATGCCGCGAGCCAGCCGCCCGCGTCAGGACTTCGGCGCGAGCGCCCGCTGCACGCCGGCGATCACCGTCTCGCAGTACTCGCGGGCCCGCCGGGCCAGGGCGTCGACGCCCTCGGGGGTCGTCGGGCCCGGCACGGACGGCGCGGAGATGTTCTCGTAGGCCAGCGGCATCGTCAGGCCCGTGAAGGCCACCGGCTCGAAGAGCCGGTAGTGGTCGATCTCGCCGTAGCCGGGGCCGCAGTCCTGGTCCTGGGGCCAGTTACGGTGGTCCTTGATGCAGAAACTGCGGATCTCGGATGCCGTCTTCACGACGTCGGGGATCGGATCGAGGTTGAGATAGTCCATCACGTTGCCGGCGTCGTAGTTGACCCACACGTTGGGGTCGGCCACCTCCTTGACGATCTTGGAGAGGACCTCGCCGGTGCCGGTCGTGCCGCCGTGCTGCTTGACCACGATCGTCACGCCGTGGTCGCGGGCCACGGGCCCGAGTTGCTTGAACCGCTCGATCCAGAGCCCGCGGTCGCCCCCCTCGGTGTGGCCGAAGGTCAGCACCTGGCCGATGCCCGCGGCGGCGGCCTGCTTGATCCGCTGCGTGAGCACCTCGACGGCGTTGGGCTTCTCCGGGTAGATCGTCGAGAACATCATCACCGGCTCGAGGCCGGCGTCACGGCACCGCTTGCCGAGCGCCTTGGCCTTCTCCGGCGGGGCGTCTTCGGGCATCAAGGGCACCATCTCGCCCCCGGCCTCCTTGTGCCGCGTGCCCCAGGCCACGAACCGGTAGCCGGCGGAGGCGATCCCGCTCAACGCCCTCTCCAGCGGGTAGCCCGAGTAGGGGAGCGTCATGCAGGCGTGCTGGAAGATCGTCGGCTTCCGCGGGGCGGGGGCCGGCTCGGCGGCCGGCGCCTGCCGGGCCGCAGCGGCGGCCAGGGCCGCGGTGCCGAGGAAGCCCCGGCGGGTGAGTCCATCGATCGGGATCGGCTGCATGGCGCGGTTCTCCGGTGGCGAAATCAGAAGTACTTGGTCTTGCCCGGCCTGGCCACCGGCGGCGTCGGGAGGTCGCCCCACTCGTAACTCGGCGGCGTGAGGTCTTCCTTCGAGTTCCAGGCCATGTCCCAGGTGATCTCCTGGCCCGTGTAGGTCGCCAGGCGGCCCATCACGGCCAGGAGCGTGCTCTTGGCGAGCGACTCGCCGTTGTTGACCGGCTGGCCGGCGCGGATCCCCTCGAAGAGTTCGTCGTGCTCGACCTGATAGCCGTTGGTGGGCTCGCCGGGAAACTGCCAGGCGTCGGCGCCGGTGATCCGCACGCCCCCCTTGTGCTCCTCCAGCCGCAGCGTGCCCCGGCTGCCGAGCACCTCGACGCTGATGTCCTGCTTGCAGCCCGGGATCTGCCGGCAGTTGCTCACGAGTTGGGCGCCGTCATCGTAGGTGTAGACCACGCTGTGGTGGTCGAAGATGTTGCCCGGCTCCTTGCGGACCTGCTGGCCGCCGAGGCCCATCGCCTTGACGGGATACTTGTCGCCCATCACCCAGGCGCCCACGTCGAGGTTGTGCACGTGCTGCTCAACGTTGAAGTCGCCCGACAGCCAGGTGAAGTGGGGCCAGTTCCGCATCTGGAAGTGCATGTCGGTCCAGTCGGGCTTCCGCGGCAGCGACCAGATCGACCCCCGGTAGTCGTTGGCCAACACCGTCCGCACGTCGCCGATGGCCCCGTCGTGGACGCGGCGGATGCCCTCGCGGTAGGAGTCGATGTAGCGGAGCGTGAGGCCCGAGACGAGCGACAGCCCCTTGGCCCGGGCCTCGGCGACCGACTTCAAGACCCGGTGCACGCCCGGCGCATCCACGGCGCAGGGCTTCTCGGCGAAGATGTGCTTGCCGGCGGCGATGGCCGCCTCGATCTGCATGGGCCGGAAGTGGGGGGGCGTGGCGAGCAGCACGACGTCGACGCCGCTGTCGAGCACCTGCCGGTAGGCGTCGAACCCGGTGAACCTCCGGTCCGCCGGCACGTCGACCCGGCCGCCGACCTGCTCCATCGCCTGCAGGCTCCGCAGGCACTGCTCGAGCCGGTCGGGGAACACGTCGCCCATCGCCGAGAGCACGACGGGCCCCTTCGTGGAGAGCGCCTGGGAGGCCGCCCCGGCGCCGCGGCCGCCGCAGCCGACGAGGCCGACCTTCAGCCGGTCGTCGCCGGCGGCGTGGACGGCCGGCGCGGCCAGCGCGGCGGCACCGACCGCCAGCGACGTGGTGCCGAGAAACGAGCGACGGCTGGACCGCGGAACGGGCTGCATGGCGGTGCTCCTGGCGGGAATCGGGTTCACTTGGCCGGCAGCGGCCGGATCTCGAGATTGCGGAAGAAGACCTCGTCGCCCTCGGACTGGAGGAGGATCTTGCCCCCGGCCGGCACGACGTCGCGGCACTCATTGACGGTCTGACCGTTGATCTTGACCGTGATCCGCGACCCCGAGCAGAGGCACTCGACCTTCGTCCACTCGCCCACCGGGCTGGCCACGTCGTCCTTGCCACGGGCGTCGTAGTTCTCGACGAAGAACGGCTGGTGGCGGGACCACCAGAACTGCCTGCCGGAGTAGGTGGTCGGCCCGCCCTGGGGATCCCAGCGGGTGTTCTTGTCCTCCGCGACACGGGTGTCGCTCGTGAGCGTGCCTGGGAACGGTGTGCCGTCGGCCTGCGTGCCGCGGATCACGATGAAGTCGCCCTCGCAGCCCTGTGCCAACTGGCATTCGATGGAACTCATCCACAGGCCCCGAGCGGAACCGTCGGCCCCGGTGCCGTGGAGCAAAACGCCCGAGTTCCGCACGCTCGTCGGCTTGGGCCGCTTCCTACCCCAGCGATACTCGACCGAGAGGTGGTAGTCGCGGTAGGGCTGCTTCGTGGCCACGTAGCCCATGTCCTCGTCGCCGCACCGCAGCACGCCGTCCTCCAGGCGGAACACGCCCTTCGGGTCCTCGTGCTTGGTCGTCTGCAGCCACTTCGTGAAGGCGGCCAGGCCCGGCTCGGCGAACGGCCGGACGACGCCCTCCGGCGGGCGGGCCTCGTCGCCACGAATGGCCTGAAGGGAACAGGCCAGCACGACGAGGCACAGGGCGGCGGGCACGAACCGCGGCATGGATGGGGTCTCCTGGGGCCAGACGACAGCATACCACAGGGGCTGCGGCCACCGGCTGTGGTGTTCCCGTGATCAGCCGACGAACAGCGGCTTCAGGTGGCGGGCGTAGAGGTTCTCGGTCACCTGGCGGCCCACGATGTCGCGGTGGGCGTCGAGCAGGTCGGTGTACCGCGGGCCCTGCTTGGCGGCGAGCTTGAACGACACGTGGAGCAACTGGCGGACGTGGGGATTGAAGTCGGGGTTGGTCGGCACGTGGCGGATCGCCGCCGCCAGCCGTGGGCCCGGCCTGCGGGCCAGGTCCGCCGCCGCCGGCAGCCGGGAGCGGTCGATGTCGATCACGGTGGCGTAGGGGCCGCACAATTCGTCGACGTGGTCGATGGCCGCGGCGTAGATCTCGCGGACGAGATCGAGGCCGGCGCCGCCCGCCTCCGCCAGGCCGATCAGTTCCTCGAGCCAGGTCGTGCCGGCCGTCTTCAGGTGCACGCCCGCGCCGGTGGCCGCGAGCGTCCGCCGGATCACGGGGTAGAGCGAGAACTTGTCGCTGCCGCTGTGGACGGAGAGTTTGAGTTCGTGGGGCAGGCCGTACCGCGCGGCGGCGTAGGCGAGCACGGCCACGTCGTCGGCGAACTCCCGCTCGAACTGGGCCAGGTCGCCGACGTAGTCGACACCCTTGTTGAACCGCCCGGTGAACTTGGGGGCGATCGTGGCCACGGGAATGCCCTCGTCGGCGAGCATGGCGAGGATCACGAGCAGCTGCGGCGGCGTCTGCGGCATGTCGGTCTCGTCCATGCTGACTTCCGTGACGAACTCGCCGCCGCGGCGGTCGCGGATGTGCCGCCAGATCCGGCCCGCCTCGCGGCAGGCGGCGAGGAAGTGCCGTGCCATGGCGGCCACCGCGTCGCGGTCGAGCGCGATCGGCGCGGCCACGCCCGGGATGGCGAGCCGGCCGGTGAGTTCCCCGTGGCGGGCGAGAACGGCGTCGAGGTCGCCGGCCGCGGGCGGCGCGCCGATGCTGTCGGCGACGTCGATCGTGAAGAAGTCGCTCGAGTCGAGGAACCGGTCGACGGTCTCGAGACGGATGTGGTCGGCGTCGACGAACCCCGGATGCGGCCAGCGCCGCGTCGCCACGGCCGCGGCCGCCGCGGCCCGCACGCTCGCGGGCTCGCTGCCGATGAAGCCGTGCTCGCGGTTCGACTTGTTCCACACGGGGGCCACGACCACGCCGTCGGCCGCCAGCCGCTCGAAGGCGGCGAGTTGGGCCTCGGCCTGGTGGGCGAAGCGGTCGCCGACGCCGAACGAGAAGCGGGGCAGGGGCATGGGGAAAGTCTCCGAGAGGCCGCGGCAAGATACTCGCGGTCGCGGCCATGTGCCACGGGGCCGGGCCGGTCAGCCGGGCCGCGCAAACCGGTCCGGGGCGAGAAACCCGAGGGGGGGGGGCGTGCGGCCGCTCGTGGCCAGATCGGCGAGCACCTCGCCGACGACGCTCGCGAACTTGAAGCCGTGGCCCGAGAAGCCGGCCGCGATCGTGACCTGCGGGTGGGCGGGATGGAGGCCGAGCAGGAAGTGGTGGTCGGGCGACATCGTGTAGAGGCAGGCGGCATGGGCCGCGAGGTGGTGGCCCGCGCGGGGCAGGTGGTCGGCGAGCCAGGCCTCGATCTGCCGCTGCTCCGCCGGATCGGCGCCGCGGTCGATGGCCAGCGGGTCGTTCACGACGGGGCCGCCGGAATGGTTCGCGCACTTCAGGCCGCGGTCGTCGAGCGCCGGGAAGCCGTAGAAGAATCCGGCCGGCGTGTCGAAGGCGAAGCAGGGCAGGGCGGCCGGGGCGTGGATCGCCCGGTCGGCCGGCGCGGGGGCGTACCAGAAGAGCGACTTTCGCAGCACGGTGAGCGGCACGGCGGGAAGCTGCAGAAGACCGGCGGCCCACGCGCCCGGGCAGAGCACGAGGGAGCCCGCGGTGAACGGCCCGCCGTCGGCCTCGACGACGACGCCGCGGCCCTCGGCCCGCCAGCCGTGGACCGTCACGCCCGACCGCAGGTCGGCGCCGGCCCGTGTCGCCGCCGCCGCGTACGCCCGGACGCAGTCCTCCACGAGCAGGGAACCGGCCGACGCCTCGAAGACCACGTCCCATGCCTCCGGCACGCAAAGCGCCGGCCAGCGGTCGCCGGCCGCCTGGGCCGTGAGTCGCTCCACCGGCAGGCCGTGGAGCCGCGCTGCCGCGAGCGCGCCGTGGAGCACGTCCCCGGCGGCCGGCCCGGCCAGCGCCAGGCCCGTCTCGACGAGGAGCGTGCGGCCGGAGGCCCGCTCGAGGTCGCGCCACAGTTCCCGCGCCCGCAGGAGCAGGGGCACATAGTCTGGGTGCTCGTGGTAGGCGGTGCGGATGAGCCGCGTCTGGCCGTGCGAGCTGCCGCGGTCATGGCCGGGCGGAAACCGGTCGAGCCCGAGCACGCGGCCGCCGCGGCGGGCGAGGTGGCAGGCCGCGGCGGCGCCCATGCCCCCGGTGCCGACCACGATCACGTCGTACGCGTTCATGCAGGCCGCTGCCGGGCGTCAGCGTTCGTGGACGACCACGGCCCAGCCGATGTCGGCGAGGTGCTCGGGCCGGCCGAGGATCACGATCGGTTCCGCCGCCGCGATCGTCGGCACCTCGACGTCGAAGGCGAGTTCGCCCGGGTCCTGCGGCGCCGGTATCCGGTGGCGGCGGGCCGCCGCCTCCTGGAGCCGGGCCACGACCGCCGCCGGCGCCCGCGTGTCCTGCACGGCCGGCGCGGTCGTGAGGTCGGCCCGCACGAGGTCGGGGTTCTCGAGCACGAGCCCGGCCTTCGGCGGGCCGTCGATCCGGTCCTCCCGCAGGTCGACCACGGTCACCGCGAAGCCCTTCTTCGACGCGTTCCAGCCGCCGATGGCGTCGATCGAGCGGAACAGCACGCCCACGTCGAACGACATCACGAGCACGCCCAGGCAGCGGCGGTTCTCGCGGCCCGGCGGGCCGTCCCAGATCGGCGCCGAGAAGGCCACCTTCAGCTTGCCGGTGGTCGTGCTCTTGTAGACCGTGGAGCGATGCACCTCCTTCAGCGGCGCGGCGGCCGACCCCGGCTCGAGATCGCCCGAGCCGCCGTGGAAGTAGTCGCGGTGGGCGAAGTTCTGGCCGATCGTGTCGGCCAGCGGGAAGCGGGCGACCTGCACGCCCCGGGCGTCGCAGACCGACCAGCTCTCGGCGTCGACGGCGTCGCGGTTGGACGAGGCGATGGCGTCGAGGGCGGACTGCACGCCCGCCCAGCGCCGGCGGCCCTCCGCAGGCGGGCCACCGCCGGCCGGCAGCGCGGCGAGCGCCGCCACGAGGTCGCGGTCGTCGGCCTCGTGCTCGAGGATCCGCCAGCGGGAGTCGATCTGCAGCGCGGCCGTGCTGGCGGCGAGCCGCGCGGCCATGAGCAAGGCCGTCTGCCGGGCCCGAAACTCGTCGCCCGCCAGCCGCTTCAAGAGCACCGCCGCGGTGCCCGCCGTGAGCACGAGCAGCACAAGGCCGGCGGTCGCGACCTGGGCCAGCGTGCGGTGCCGCCGGGTCCAACGGGCGAGCCGTCGCGGCAACGGCTCACGGTAGGAACTGACGGGCAGGTCGACGAGGTAGTGCTCGACGTCGCGGGCGAGTTCCAGCGGCGACTCGTAGCGGTCGGCCGGGTCGCGGGCCATCGCCTTGAGGCACACCGACTCGACCGCGTGCGACACGCCCCGCTTCACGCGGGAGGGAGACTGCACGTCGCCGGCCAGGGCCTTCTCGCGGATCGCCGCCACGTCACCATCGAAGGGGGGCTGGCCGGTGAGGATGTGGTAGAGCGTGGCCCCGAGGCCGTAGACGTCGCTCGCCGGGCCGACGTGCCGGGCCCCGTCGTGCTGCTCCGGGCTCATGTAGGCGGGCGTGCCGGAGATGCCGCGGCGGCCCAGGGGCGCGGAGTCGAGCGCCACGGTCGGCATGACGATGCTCTGCTCGCCGCTGGAGCGGGCCCGGTCGTCGCGATCGATCCGGGCCGCGAGCCCCCAGTCGAGCACGACCACCTCGCCGAACTTGCCGAGCATGATGTTCGCCGGCTTGATGTCGCGATGGATCACGCCGCGATCGTGGGCGTAGGCGATGGCCTTGCAGGCCAGGGCGAACTGGCCGAGCAGTTCGTTGAAGCGGGCGGTCCGCCTCTCGGCCGGCTCGCCCGCGTGCCGCCGGTCGTGGAGGTCCGCGATGGCGGCGGCCAGCGTGCGGCCGGGGATCAGCCGCATCGCGTAGAACGGCTTGCCGTCGGGCGTGGCCCCCGTGACGTAGACCGGCACGATGTTGGGGTGTTCCAACTGGCTGGTGACGCTGGCCTCGAAGTCGAAGGCCTCGCGGCAGACCGCCTGCTCGAGCGCCCAGTCGTTGAGGAACTTGACGGCCAGACTGCGGCCGGTGGCCTGGTCACTGGCGGTGTAGACGTCGCCGATGCCGCCGCGGCCGATCCGCCGGTTGACGGCGATCGTGGTGGTGGCCACGACGGTCGGCGGGCGACATCGACGTCCCGCCGGCGCCGACGCTGCCGAAGGTT
>JBJTHX010000385.1:0-4030 GCA_046094745.1 Planctomycetia bacterium | reverse complement strand
CCCCGGGTGGAAACCCGGGGACTCCGGGTATGAACGCCAGCCCGCCCGCCATGCGGACCCGCGTGGTCCCGGCGATTCAACCTCCCATCGCGGCAACGTGCATCAACTCACGGTCCCGCGCGCTGCTCATCCGCGAGGCTTGTCCTGGCACTCCCTCACATACGTGATCACATTCTCGACGGCGTGCATGTCGAACATCCACCGCACACTGCCCCCTCTCGACCACCAGGTTCGCGATCGTTTCCTGCCTTGCAACAACTGCCTGGAGCACCACGACTTGAGGTGTCGCAGCACCTTGTCCGGACGCCGGCCCGAGGCAGTCACGACGGCATGCACATGGCTCGTCCGACAGTTCACGGTGTGCAGCGTCCACAAGCGAAAACCACACTGCTCTGCAACGGCATGCTCGAACAACTGACGCTGCGCTGATGCCAGTACCACGGGGGTGCCGCGCAATGTTGCTGCCACCAACCGCCGGAGCCGATCGTTTGGTGGTCGCACCACACCGTGATTGTCCACCCAACCTCGCGCATCACCCGGCAGCCATGAGCCATACGTGGACCACGTGAGGAAGAAGGCCACGGGTTCGGAGCGCGGGATGGAACCAGGTTCGAGCCGCATGAGTTAATAGTATACATTTGTATCGTTTTCTCTCCAGGCTTCCTCTGACTCATCCAAGCCCCGGGTGGAAACCCGGGGACTCCGGTCATGAACACCACCCCGCCCGCCATGCGGACCCGCGTGGCCGAACACCGCGGCCGGAAACGCCGGTTGGTGTGCGGTCCGTGCCCGGTATGGACGGCGGGCTCGCGGCATGCACGCGGTGTCCCGTCGCTTCCGCTCCGGGCTTCCCGAAGCCAGCAACACCGCCGTCGAAACCCTCGTCCCTCCAAGCCCCGGGTGGAAACCCGGGGACTCCGGGCACGAACGCCACCCCGCCGGCGGGCTAGCTGCGGCCGTTCGCGGTGAGCAGCGAGGCGGCGGGCTTGTCGAGGTGCAGGCTGCACCGGGAATGCTCCCGCAGGATCGAGGCCGGCACCCGCGGCGTGACCGCGCCCTCGACCACGCCCCGCACCGCCTCCGCCTTGCGGACGTCGGGCACCGAGCAGACGATCAGGTCGCTGGCCATGATCCGGCGGATCGACATTGAGATCGCCTGCCGTGGCACGTCGGCCAGCCCCGCGAACCAGCCCTCGCCCACCTGCTGCATTCGGCAGGCCTCGTCGAGGTCGACGACGAGGTAGGGCGTCGTGGCGGCGAAGTCGGCCGGCGGGTCGTTGAAGGCGAGGTGGGCGTTCTCGCCAATGCCCACGAGCGACACGTCGAAGTTGCCCGCCGGCACGAGGGCGGCCAGGCGGCCGCACTCGGCGTGCGCGTCTCCGGAGCCGTCGATCTCGTGGAACGCGGCCGGCTTGCGGGCCAGCGGGGCCATGAACCGCTCGCGGAGATACTTCCTGAAGCTCGCGGGATGAGTGTCGGAGAGGCCGACGTATTCGTCGAGGTGGAAGGCCGTGATCTTCTCCCAGGGCACACTCGCGTCGGCCGTGAGCGCGGCGAGCGTGTCGAACTGCGACGCGCCCGTCGCGACCACGCAGGTGGCGGCACCCTTCGCGGCGACGGCCGCGCGCAGCGCGGCGGCGGCTTCGGTGGCGGCGGACCGGCCGAGGGCGGGGCGATCGGCGTGAACATGCATCTGCATCGAGGCGGGGCTCCGTGGCTGGGTCGTCGTCGTCGAGGCCGGTATGATAGCGATTTTTCCGGCGGTGCCACTCCCGGCACGCCGCGGCCCGGCCTGCGAGGGGCGACGATGAGCGACGACCGCACGACCCACGGCGAACAGACGATCCACGGGCTGTCGTACCTCGACGGCCGGCCGATCGCGGTGCGGGTCCGCGGCGGGCTCATCGACGCGGTCGAGCGGGTCGAGTCGCTGCCGCCAGCCGCGGCCGGCCGGTTCGTGGCGCCGGGCCTCGTCGACAACCAGGTCAACGGCTACGCGGGCGTCGCCTTCACCACCGGCTCCGGCCCGCTCGCGGTCGAGGGCGTGCTGCGGGCGACGCGGGCCCTGTGGTCGGTGGGCGTCACCTCCTACCTGCCCACGCTCACGACCCACGCCGCCGAGACCTACTGCCATTCGCTCGCCGTCCTGGCCGAGGCCGCGGCCGATCCCGCGACGCTCGGGTCCATCGCCGGCTTCCACCTCGAGGGCCCGCACATCAGTCCGCTCGACGGCTTTCGCGGCGCCCATCCGGCCCGTCACGTGCGGCCGCCGAACTGGGCCGAGATGGAGCGGTTCCAGGCGGCCGCGAAGGGGGGCGTCCGCACGGTGACCGTGGCGCCCGAGACGCCCGGCTGCCTCGACTTCATCCGCCGCTGCACCGCGGCGGGCGTGGTCGTGGCCCTCGGCCACCACGACGCCGACCGGGAGACGATCGACCGGGCCGTGCTCGCGGGAGCCCGCACCGTCACCCACCTCGGCAACGGCTGCGCCAACACGATCAACCGCCATGCAAACCCGCTGTGGCCGCAACTCGCCAACGACGCCCTGCAGGCCAGCCTGATCTGCGACGGGTTCCATCTCCGCGACGAGCAGATCGCCGTCTTCCACCGCGTGAAGGGGACGGACCGCACGATCCTCACGGCCGACGCCGTCCACCTGGCGATGCTGCCGCCCGGCGACTACATCAACGACGAGGGCGACACGATCCGCCTCACGCCCGAGGGCTGTGTCCGCTACCCGGCCCAGGGCGTGCTCGCCGGCGCCGCCCTGCCGCTGTCCCGCGGCGTGGCGAAGATCATCGAGGTGACCGGCTGCACGCTCGCGGAGGCGATCCGCATGGCGAGCACGAACCCGGCCCGGCTCTACGGCCTCGCCGACCGCGGCGAGCTGCGGCCGGGGCTGCGTGCCGACCTGATCGTGTTCCGGCCCGGAGCGACCGACCTCGCGATCGACCGCACGTTCGTCGCCGGCAGGCTCGTCCACGAGGCGGGCGGGTAGGAGCCGCCGCGACGCTCCGCCGGACCTCGGCGCCGACGAGTTCGGCCGCGACTGACGCGGCTAGCCGCCCGCCGGAGCCGGCCTTGTGAAATCCGCCGCCGGGCTTCGACAATGACCCGGTGGACGGACCCATTGAATTCTATCGGGCCTTTCAGTCGCTGCTGCGCGGGCGGGCGATCGACGGCGTGCTCACGTCGGGCATGGCGTGCGTCGAGTACGGACTCCAGCAGACCACCAAAGACACCGACTGGATCATCGCCCCGGCCCTCATCGAGCGGCTCGTCGCCCTGTTCGGCGAGCTCGAACGCGGCATCAGCGGCGCCACCTGGAGAATCTCCTATCGCGGCCTGTTCGGGGCCCCCCTCGACCCGGAGTATCTCGCCGGCGGGTGGACGAGCCACCTCGCGGCGTTCGACCGGCCCGAATCGGCCGAGCGACACCTCGACTTCTTCGGTCACCCCCCGCGCGTGGGCGCGGCCTGGCGGACCGACGCCGTCGCCGGCATCGCCAGCCGCGACACCGTCGCCCGGATGAAGAAGACCGACCGGCCGAAGGATTGGCCGCTCGTCAACGCGCTGGCCATCCAGGCCCACTACGCCGGCGACTCCTCGGCGGTGCTGCATGTGCGCGATCCCGACATCCTGCGGGAGGCGTGGCGGCAGAGCGCCGCGGCGAGCCGGGATGCCGCCGTTCGCGAGCGACCGCTGCTGCGCGGGCTCGACGCGGCGGACGACCGGCGGCTCGAGCGACTGCTGCACGTCGAAGAGATGCTCTGGCAGTGCGTCAATCGCGAGCGCTATCTGGTCTACCAGCGGTCCTGGAAGGACTTCTACCGGGCCTGGCAACACGATCGCGTCGGCGAATGGCCGACGTCCGAACCATTCCTGCAGCAGCACCGCCACGTGTGCGCCGCCGTCCGCCGGCACGGCCTGCCGCCGGCGCCCCTCGGCACCGTCGCCGCGCGACAGGCCGTCTACGACCGCGGGTGGGCGCGGGCCGCGTCGCTCTCGGCGGCGACGCCGCAGGAGATGG
>JBJTHX010000384.1:0-3733 GCA_046094745.1 Planctomycetia bacterium | reverse complement strand
AGTCGCCCATCTCCAGCGTGGCCACCGTCGCCACCTTCGCCCCGTGGCTGTGGCCGAGAATGTGCACGAGCCCCTTGCCGAACTCCCCGTAGAACGACGGCGCGATCGCCTGCTCGAGCGCCTCGGCCAGCATCAGGCCGGCCCACTGCGTGCGGGACTCCGACCGGCCCACGTAGGCGAGCGACCGGACGATGCTCTCCAGGGTGCCTTCGCCGCTCAGGGAGGCGGTGGCCGAGAGGTCGATCCAGCTGTAGGCGACGACGATCGCGGTCGGGTCGGCGTCGACGATGGACTGGGCGAGGCCGGCCAACGAAACCTCCGGCGTCGCATCGAAGAGCCATTCGGGCACCGGCGGCGTCGCGTTCCACGACTTCAGCGGGTTGCCGGGGGTGGAGCCGAGCAGCACCTGCTGGCTGTCGCCGGGCGACCAGCCGTGGCAGTAGACGTAGAGGTTCCGCGGCGCGAGCAAGTTGCTCGAGATGGAGCCGGCGGTGACGGGCAGGTCGAACTTCTTGGTGGCGGGGTTGTAGCGCTGCAGCCGGTCGAGCGGCGCCACGGGGGGCGCCAGCGCCATCGACATCACATCCCAGATGGCCGTCGACGTGTAGCCGTCAAGGTCGCGGAACTCGCCCGAGCGGACGAGCCGGTTGGCCAGCTGCACGGTGCTGCCGCCGCCGCGGCTGAAGGCGCCGACCTCCGCGACGGTGGCCTCGCGGCCGAGCACGCCGACGTAGGTGATCGCCGCCTGCCAGGACCGGTTGAGCTGCCGGCGATTCTGGAAGGCCGCCGTGCCGGCGAGGTCGAGGGCGAGCTGGCCGCGGGTCGTGCCCTGCTCGAGCCGCGAGACGGCGGTGCGGAGCTGGCGGGCCGAGGGGCCGCGGGAGAGCATCTCGCGGTAGAGGAACCGCACGTAGTCGGCGTTCGCCAGCCGGCTCACGTCGCCGTGAGCCGACACGAACTCCTGCGACGTCATGATGCCCTGGACCGTCGCATCCTGGCCGATGCGGAGCCGCTGCTGCTGGCCGCTCGCCCGCACCATTCCGATCTCGAGCACGCCCGGGAACATCGCCTGCACGAAGCCCGCCACCGGCTGCACCACGGTGCGGAACTCCTGCGAGCCGAGCAGCCGGCGGAGTTCGCCCGACACGGGCAGGCCGGCGTCGAGGCGGAGCACGGCCGCGGTGAACTCGTCGGCGGAGGCCGGCCGCTGGAGGACGAGCTCGAAGAGGTTCTGCACGATCGCCTCGTTCCGCTCGGTGAGCGCGAAGTTCAGCCCGGCGACGTCGGCGTCGGCGACCTGCACGGCATAGGAGAGCGCCTGCTCGCTGGCCCCGACATACCCCGCCGGCGGCAGCACCGACACGGTCCGCCGGCCGGCCGGCACGTCGGCGAACGCCCAGCGGCCGCTCCCGTCGGTCACCACCTGGCTGCCGTCGTCGAGCTGCACGGTCACGCCGGGCAGGGGTTTGAAGGCCAGCGGGTTGTCCGCGGCGACGTCGGCGACGTCGATCGTCTGCCGCACGCTGCCGGCGAGGCCGGCGAGCATCGACCGCGGCTCGAGCCGCTCGACGCCCACGCCCCGGCGTGGCCGCCGACTCCGAGCCTGCCGGCCCCGGCGGATGTGATCGACTGGCATGGGGAATCCTCCTGGATGGTGGACCCCAAGTCTAACGCACCCGGTCGAGCCGCCAAATGTCCCGCCCCATGTTGTTTCCCGCGACCATCCACAGGGCGTCGCGGAAGACGAACACGCTGGCGGCGCGCCGTTCCTTCCAGGGGGTCTCCGGCACCTCCGTCCAGTGGGTGCCGTCGGCCGAGTGCCAGACGTCCCTGCGGTTGTGACCGTGCCGCTCGTCGTCCAGGGTCATGCCCTCCAGGATCCACAGCCGACCATCGAACACGGCCACGTCGTGGTACTGCCGCGGCGGCCAGGGCGCCCGCCGTGTGTGACAGACCCAATCGACGCCGTCCGCGGAACTCCAGACGTCGGCATGGCACTCCGTGTAGTAGGTTCCGCCGCCGATGATCCAGATGCGGCCGTCCTTGACCGCCGCGCCGCCGATCTGTCCGCGGGGCGCCCAGGGCGCGTGCTCCGTGACCCGCTTCCACGTCACGCCGTCGGTCGAGTTCCAGACATCGTTGTAGAACCGCTCGTCGGTCGGCCCCTTGAAGTGCTGGACGTGACTCTGCACCTTTTTGGTCACCGCCTGGCCGCCGAGCACCCAGATCTTGCCGGCATGGGCCACGGCGGAGTGCAGGATCCGCGGGGCCCATGGCACCGTCGCCGCGACCCGCGTCCACGTTTTGCCGTCGGCCGAGTTCCAGACGTCCGACTGGTAGTGCCCGAGGTTCGAGTCGCCGCCGACGATCCACATCCTGCCCTGGTGCACCACGTAGCCCGCCGTGTGCCGCGCCTCCCAGTCGGATGCCGGGTCGAAGGAGTCGTCGAGGTGCGTGTTGGGCTTGATCTTCTCCCACGCCGCGCCGTACACTGACCGCCAGACCTCGTTGTTGGTGCCGGCGACGTTGGGGTTCGTGACCTTGTCGGGCGGGTTCCAGCCCCCGAGCAGCCACATCGCGCCCTCGTGCACCAGCGCCCCCGCCCCGTCCCGCGGGGTGAACGCCGCCGCGTCGGTCACGAGGGTCCATCGGTACTGCGGCGTTTCGCGTTCATCACCGGCGCCATGCACCCGGACGACCGCCCATCCGAGCAGGGTCGCGCCCGCTGCGACGCCCGCGGCGATCAACCCGCTTCCCCATCGTCGCCAACTGGTCAAGAGATTCGTGCCTCGCGTCCTCGGCCGGCCCCCGGCCCGCTCCCGGCGGGCTGAGCACGCCGTGGGCCGAGGTCATGCTCGTGAATGCCTTCCCTGAAACGGTAGCAGACCTGCAACTGCCCGACCACCTGCGGGATGGTGGAAGCGACTGCGGCAGCGTCCTCGCCCACTGCCGCGGTGACTGAGGAGGCTAACTTAAAGACTGGTACCGCACTGGGGGGCAGGTCCGAGCTTGTGATTTGGGGCGAACACCCCGTGATACCGGTGCCGGTGCTTCCGCGGCGGCGGGACCAGATCCGCGAGCCGGTCGAGGAACTCAAACGGTGAGAGTTCGACGACGCCGTTGGCGCCCGGCCGCGTGGACTTGCGCCCGCGCCCCGGGCCGACCCAATTGGCCGCCTTGTGCCGCGGGAGCACGTAGCGGACTTGGGTGATGCGGCCGGCTGGGCCGCGGATCACGGACAGTCGCTCCAATGCAAAGGGGGGCCGCGCACAATACCGCAGCAGGTGTTCCAAGCTCTGAAAGTAGCTCGGCACGTCGCGGTCGATGAGCGCGATCCGGACACTGGCGTCGATGGAAAACCCGCTGTTCTCCCAGGCGATCATGTCGGCAGCAGCAGAAGCGTCGAGCAGGTGAGCGAGCCTGAACCAGCGGATCACGCGGCGCCGTACCCGCTCGGTGACCGTGGCCAGATCAGCCTGCGTGATTGATCGTGCGGGCAGGAACGCCGGCGAGACGCAGCAGCCTGCTCCGCCAGCAGCCGGCATGAAGACGCCGTCGGTTGCACACACGTGCAGATGCACGTGGTGGTTCAGCGCCGAGCCGCGGGCGGGCGGCTGCGGGGGCGGCGGCGTCAATCGTCACGGCTGCCGCAGCGCTCAGCAGCCGCTCGATCTCAGCAAGAAAGATCTTCGTGAGGGCGGCGACGGCCTCGGGGCGTTTGGCGAGGAAGCAG
>JBJTHX010000383.1:0-2583 GCA_046094745.1 Planctomycetia bacterium | reverse complement strand
GACGCAGTTCGGCATCGTGCCCGGCGCGAACGACACGGCCGTCTTCAACACGAGCGGCTCGAACGCCGCCGGCACGGCCCTCTTCACCGGTGATGCGAGCGTCCGTGGCCTGCTCGTGCTGCAGACGGCCACCGGCGGCCTCACGCTCAGCAGCACTGGCGGCGACCGCACGCTCACGCTCGGCGCCGGCGGCATCCGCGTGCAGCCGGGCAACACGTCGGCGCTGACGCTGGGCAATGCCACGGCGGGTCAGCGGCTCAACGTCACGCTCGGGGCGTCGCAGGAGTGGCGGATGGCCGGCGGCAACGTCACGATCTCCAACACGGTGTCGGGTGCCGCGGCCAGCCGCCCCTCGCCGACTCTCCGGATCGCCAACGCCGCCGCGGTCACGACAAAACGCGCCAACGGCGCGGGCGGCGGCACGCTGAACCTGTGGCTCAATCACTCGGGCAACGTCACGCTCACGAACCCGAGCGCGCTCACCGGCACGCTGACGCTGCAAAGCCTCGCGGCATCCACGGGCCTTAACCCTCCCGGCCTTCAAGCCGTCACCCTCCCGTCGCTCAGCCGCTTGCAGTTCGCGGGTGGTGCGATCGCGGCCGCGTCGACCGTGAACTCCGCTGGCACCGTGGAAATGCTGGGTGGGGCTTCGAACGTTAGCATTACTACGGGGCTCAACGCCGGCACCTACGTGCGTTCGCCCGGCGGCGGGATCCTGGGCTTGCCGGGGATTCAAGGTAACGCGAACTACACCGCCACGTCCGTGCCGCTCGTCAGCGGCATCATCCCCTGGGCCATCGGCGGCAACACCGGCTCCCAGTTCATTACGTTGAGCGGAACGACGTTGGGACTGGCCACGTCAACACTAGTCAACGGCAACAACATTAACAACATGAACTCGCCCACGGGCAACTTTACTTTTCCGAACACGAGCTCTTGGACCCTGACGGCGAGCAATACTGCGAACTCGATACTGGCAACGTCACTCCTAACGGGCGACTTGGTCACCCACACGCTCACGGTCAATGCGTTAATTTATAACACCACGAACGTCGGGATCCGGGCAGATCCTGGTGGGGCTCTCCGGATTGGCTCGTCGGGCGAACTCGTCTTGCATAACCAGGGGGCTGCAGTGGAGATTTCCCCGCCCATCATCGAGTCGGCTGCCGGGGGATGGCTCACTTTTGGCTCGGCCAGCATCTACGGTGGTCTCCGAAACGGAATGGTGACGCTCTCCGGCAGCAACAGCCATTCCGGCGGCACGTCGGTCCTGAGCCGGAGGGTCAGCATCAACAACGCCTACGCCCTCGGGTCGGGCACGTTCCGCATCGGCGGCAATGCGATCGTGCTTGACAACACGACCGCCGCCCCGCTCACGATCGCCACCAACAACCTCCACGAGTGGAACAGCGATTTTTCTTTTGGCGGCACGCAAGACCTGAACCTCGGCACGGGCACCGTGTCGCTGGGCACCTGGGCAGGCAGCATCCGCACCGTGACGGTGAACGCCGGCAACCTCACCGTGGGCGGCCGGATCGTCGACGGCACTCACGCCGACCTGCCGACGACGGCCCTCGCGAAAGACGGCCCCGGCACGCTCATCCTCACGGGCTCCAACGGCTACACGGGCGCGACGGAATCGTGGGGTGGTGAACTGCGCTTTGCCAACCGCAACGCCCTCTACGGGGCCGACACGTCGAAGTGGGTGCCGGCCAACTTCACCACGGGCACGCTGGCGGTGATCAGCGTGAGCGTGGGCGACCAGCCCGGGGCCTTCACTGCGGCTGACCTCGACATCCTCGACGGAGCGGTGGGCGGCCCCTTGGGCGGCTACCTCGGCATCGACACGACGGGGGTCACGAGCGGCACCTACATCTACGCGTCGAACATCGCCGCCCCGGCCGGCGACCGCGTGCTCGGCATCGCCAAGACCGGTGCCGGCACGCTCATGCTCACGGGCAACAACGCGTTCACCGGCGGTGTCCTCGCCCGCCAAGGCCGGCTGCTCGTCACCAACGCCAACCAGGTCGGTCCCGGCACGCTCGTGGCCGCCGGCGGCCTGCTCGACATGGGCGGCGTGACCGTCTCGAACACGTTCTCGATCATCAGCGGCACGATCGCCAACGCGGCCATCGACGCCGCGAAGTTCACGGCGGCCGTGACCGGCCCGGCCGTGTTCTCCGGCACGCTGACGGGCACATCGAACTGGACGAAGTCTGGCACGGGCACACTCGTGCTCTCTGCTGCCAACACGCTCACCGGCACGACCACGCTCGCCGGCGGCCTGCTGTCGATCTCCTCCGACGCGAACCTGAACGGCACGGCGTCGGCGCTGGTTTTCAACGGCGGCGGCCTGCAGGTGACGGGCGCGGCGCTCACGAGCCTGGCCTCGGGCCGCTCGACGACGTTCACCACGGGCACGATGGTCACGTTCGACATCGCCGATCCGGCGAACTCGTTCGCCGTGACGCAGAACCTGCAGCATGGCAACGCCGGCCTGACGAAGTCGGGCGCGGGTACGCTCGTGGCCGGCGGCAACAACACGTTCACCGGCGATGTGCTCGTGGCCGGCGGCACGTTGCG
>JBJTHX010000382.1:0-3708 GCA_046094745.1 Planctomycetia bacterium | reverse complement strand
CGGCGCCGGGTCGACGCCCGGCTCCGGGCCGAACGGCGGCGGGCGGCGCTCGTCCTGCAGATCCACGACGAGCTGCTCCTCGAGGCGCCGCCCGACGAGCTGGTCGACGTCGAGCGGCTCGTGACCGACGAGATGCGCGGGGCGCTGCCGCTGGCCGTGCCGGTGGAGGTCGCGGTGCATGCCGGCGGCACCTGGGCCGAGTGCGAGTGAGGCAGTGATGATCGTCATCGGGCTGGTGGGACGGATCGGCGCGGGCAAGTCGACGGTCGCGCGGATGTTCGGCGCCGAGGGTGCGGAAGTGATCGATGCCGACGCCCTCGCGCATGAGGCGCTCGCGGAGCCCGACGTGCGGGCGGCCGTCGTGGACCGGTTCGGCCCCGGGGTGCTCGACGCGGCGGGCCGGATTTCGCGGGCGGCCCTGGCGAAGCGGGTGTTCGGTTCCACGCCCGGCCATGCGGCCGCCCTGGCGGACCTGGAGGCCGTCGTGCATCCCGAGGTGCGGCGGCGGATTGCCGCGCGGCTGGCGGCCCTGCAGGTGGCGGAGGCCGCGGACGGCCAACGCCGGGTGGCGGTGCTCGACGTGCCGCTGCTGGTGCAGGCGGGGTGGGACGCGGCGTGCGACCGACTGGTGATCGTGGAATGTGAGGAAAGCGTGCGGCGGACGCGGCTGGCCGACCGCGGCTGGACCGCGGACCAGATCGCCGCCCGGGACCGGGCCTGGGAACGGGCCGGCCGTCCGGCCCTGCCGGCGGAAAAATCGATCGCCGTGGATGCCTCGGCCGATCTGGCGTATACTCGGTCCTTGGTCAGTCGGATCTGGAACGCCCTGCCGGCTTCATAGGCGGCGGGGCTTCGGGTGCGGCCGGCTTCAAGCCCACCGGGGATTTTCGTCGATTCGCTCGCCGGACCACGGCCCTCCATGGGGTCCGTCGTGTCCTCTCCCTCCCAGCTTGATTCACACCCTCGAACTTCCGGGCGTCCCCCGCCCCAGGTACTCCATGGCAGAGACGGATTCCCAGCCGCCGGTCGATGATCCTGGCCACGAGCCGATGTCCCTCGCCGAGGAGATCGCCGCCGAGGTCAAGGACGGCGCCGACGTGATGGACCACTACGAGGCCCTCAAGAAGGGCGACTCGCAGGTGGCAGAACTGCAGCAACTCTCGATGCAGGAGCTGGTGGAACTCGCCCGCAACGAGAAGATCGGCGACGTCACGGGGGCCCGCAAGCAGGACCTCGTGTTCCGCATCCTCCGCGAGCGGGTGAAACTCAACGGCCTGATGTTCGGCGAGGGCACGCTGGAGATCCTGCCCGACGGCTTCGGCTTCCTGCGGAGCCCGGATGCCCACTACCTCTCGTGTCCCGACGACATCTACGTGTCGCCCAGCCAGATCCGCCGCTTCGGCCTCCGGAACGGGATGAGCGTGGCCGGCCAGATCCGACCGCCGAAGGAGAGCGAGCGGTACTTCGCCCTGCTGCGGGTCGAGGCCATCAACGGCGAGGACCCCGCCAAGCTTTCCACGCGGCGGTTCTTCGACGACCTGACGCCGCTGCACCCCGACGAGCGGATCGTGCTCGAGACCACGCCCGAGGAGGTCGCGATGCGGGTCGTCGACCTGATCGTGCCGATCGGGTTCGGGCAGCGCGGCCTGATCGTCAGCCCGCCGCGGGCCGGCAAGACGATCCTCCTGCAAAAGATGGCCCGGGCGGTGCTCGCCAACTACCCCGAGGCCTACGTCTTCATGCTCCTCATCGACGAGCGGCCCGAGGAGGTCACCGACATGGAGCGGCAGGTCAAGGGGCCGTCCTGCGAGGTGATCAGTTCCACCTTCGACGAGAACTCCAGCCGCCACGTGCAGGTGGCCGACATGGTGATCGAGAAGGCGAAGCGGCTCGTCGAGTACGGCCGCGACGTCATCATCTTCCTCGATTCGATCACCCGCCTCGCCCGGGCCTGGAACTCCGAGGTGCCCAACTCGGGCAAGATCCTCTCCGGTGGCGTCGACTCGGGCGCCCTGCAGCGGCCGAAGCGGTTCTTCGGCAGCGCCCGCAAGGTGGAGGAGGGGGGCTCGCTGACGATCATCGCCACGGCCCTCATCGACACCGGCAGCCGGATGGACGACGTGATCTTCGAGGAGTTCAAGGGCACGGGCAACCTCGAGATCGTCCTCGACCGCCGGCTGGTCGACAAGCGGATCTACCCGGCGATCGACATCAACCGTTCGGGCACCCGCCGCGAGGAGATGCTGCTGGAGCCGGACGAATACCGCCGCATCTGCGTGCTGAGGAGAGTCCTCGGCGAGATGAACCCCGTCGACGCGATGGAACTGCTGATCAACCGGCTGTCGAAGACGAAGTCGAACAGCGAGTTCCTCATGTCGCTCAAGTCCTAGCGGCGGGGAAGCGATGGGCGACGGCAGCGGCAAGTCCCGGCCCGGCGGCGGCACCACCGTCCTGCCGGCCGGCATCCGGGTCGCGATCGTCGTCGCCCGCTGGAACGAAACCGTGACGGGCAGCCTGCTCGCCGCAGCCCGGGCCACGCTCGCGGCGGCCGGTCTCGGTGAGGCAGCCGTCGACGTCGTCCACGTGCCGGGGTCCTTCGAGTTGCCGCTCGCTGCCGACCGGCTCGCGGCGACCGGTCGCTACGCCGCGGTGCTGTGCCTCGGGGCGATCATCCGCGGCGAGACGTCCCACGACCGGCACATCGCCACCGCCGTCGCCACCGGCCTCGAGCAGGCCGCCCGGGCTCGCGGGGTGCCCGTGCTCTTCGGCGTGCTCACCTGCGACACGCCGGCGCAGGCGGCGGCCCGGTCCGGAGGCACGGCGGCCGACGGCTTCGCCGGCAACAAGGGGGCGGAGTGCGCGGCGGCGGCGGTCGAGATGATCGCGGTGCTCGCGGGGATCGCCGGCGGGGAACGGCGATGACGCAACGCAGCCGCGCCCGCGAGGTGGCCCTCCAGGTGCTCTACGAGAACGACCTGAATCCGGCCGCGTCCGCCGACCGCGGCCGGTTCCTCCGTGGCCGCCTCCGCTCCACGGCGCTCGTGGCCTTCGCCGAGTCGCTGATCGCGGGCGTCGCCCGGCACCGGGAGGAGATCGACGCCCTGCTCGAGGCGCGTTCGCAGAACTGGCGTGTGGCGCGGATGGCGGCCACCGACCGAGCCGCCCTGCGGATCGCCGTGTTCGAACTCTGGCACACCGCCACCCCGGGGCCGGTCGTCGTCGACGAGGCCATCGAACTGGTACGGCGGTATGGCAACGACGCCTCGCCGCGATTCGTGGCCGGCATCCTCGGCAGCCTGCTCGCCGACCGTCCCGCCGTGGCCGCACCGGCGGCCCCCGGGCCCTGAAGGAATGCAAGCGATGGCCATCTTTGGTTTCGGACGCCAGGACAAGCCCGCCGCCCCGCCGGCCGACGCACCGGCCGACCGGCCGCGCGGCATCCTCGACCGTCTCCGGGCCGGGCTCGCCAAGACGGCCCAGGTGCTCAATACCGACGTCCGCGACCTCCTCAAGCGGGAGGGGCGGTTCGTGGACGAGCCGTTCCTCGAGGAACTGCGGGCGGCCCTCGTCCGCACCGACATGGGGCCGGCCGCCGCGGAGGCGATCGTGGCCGACGTCCGCGAGCGGCTCCGGGCCCGCGTCGTCGATCCCGCGGTCGTCCTCGACTCGATCCGCGGGCAGTTGCTCGCCAGGCTGCGCGGGTCGGCG
>JBJTHX010000381.1:0-5800 GCA_046094745.1 Planctomycetia bacterium | reverse complement strand
AGAGTGCCATTCGAACTGCCAAGATCACGCAGGACCCAGGCGTGTTTGCCCCCGATATCCCGGCGCACGAGTTCAGCGTGACTCCCGGACATCGCCACGTCGTGGCCGATGACGACGTCGCCCTTGGTCCGTCCGATGACGATTTTCTCAGCCCGCACGTAGACGAGTTCACCCTGCTCCAGGGTTCCGTCTTCGCAAATGAGGAGCCGCGGCGCCGTCCAGCGGTAGGGTGACCTGTAGGGCACCTCCTCCAGCGCGGCCGGGACCGGCCGTGCCGCCGCGACGGGGCTGGCCGCCATCCCGCCGGCTGCTAGGCCGCGCTGCAATGCTTGGGCCGGGCCCGCGTACGATTCCAGCACGGTGCCGGGGTCGTCGGAGATCGCGAACTCGCCTTGCATGTCAAAACCTCCCTCGCATGACTCCCCGTCAGGTCCCGCACCCATCACGAACAATCAGGGTTGTCCGTGGAAAACGAAACAACCGTATCCCACGCGATTGCGAAGGATACGGCTGTCCTGATACCCCCACGGGGAGTCGAACCCCGGTTTTCGGACTGAGAACCCGACGTCCTGGGCCACTAGACGATGGGGGCGGGTGCCGGACTATCCGCCCGGCAACGTGGTTCTAGCAGTGTCGGTATGGGTGTCAAGCAGACTTGAACGGGCCGCGCCGGCCGCGGCGAGGGCCGCACAACCGGCCCGCAGGCGGCCGTCCCGCGGCCTCACCGCCGCGGCCGAAAGAACTCCGACTGCCGGCCCCGCGCCCGGCCGATCCGAAAGCCGGCCACCGCCGCCGCCAGTGCCGCGACGGCCGTGCCCACCCACAGCCGCCGACTGGCCACCACCGTCTCGCGGTCGAGAGCCACCGCGGCCCGGAGGTGCTGCGTCGCCTCCACCAACGGCACCGTCGCGGCCGGAGCCCGCAGGGGCGCCGTCGCGGCGGCCGCCACCGCCGCCGAGCGTGGATCGTCGCGGCCGTCGATGAGCCAATCGGCATCTTCCGCGTTCCAGGCCAGCGGGGCCCCCACGCGGCGGCCGCGGGGCGCGACGACCGCCTCCACCTCCTCGACCGCGTGCAGCAACTCCGCCGGCGATTGAAACCGCTCCGCGGGCCGCTTCGCGAGGAGCCGGTCCACGATGCCGCACAGGCCCGCCGGCAGGTCCGGCCGCAGCGTCGCCAGCGGCACGAGCGGCTCCTGGATGTGGGCCATCACCACGCTCACGGGCGTCTGGCCGGTGAACGGCGGATGGCCCGCGAGCAGGTGGTAGGCCGTGGCTCCGAGCGAGTAGAGGTCGCTGCGGGCATCGACCGCACTGCCCTGCCCCTGCTCGGGACTCATGTAGAGCGGTGTGCCGAGCGTGGTGCCGTCGCGGGTGAGTTCGAGGTCGGCCGTGAGCACCCGCGCGAGGCCGAAGTCCGCCACCTTCACCTCGCCGGCCGGCGTGACGAGCAGGTTCTCGGGCTTGATGTCGCGGTGCACGATCCCCTGGCCGGCCGCCCGCGCGAGCGCCGAGCCGACCTGCGCGAGCACGGTGAGGCCCTGCCGCGCGTCGAGCGGGCCGCGGGCCGCGAGCCAGGCCTTGAGCGACGGCCCCGCGACGTACTCCTCGGCGAGGAAATGCAGTCCGTCGACGCAGGCCACCTCGTGGATCTGCACGATGTTGCCGTGCACGAGCGACGCGGCCGCGCGGGCCTCCTGCACGAACCGCTCGACGGCCGCCGCATGCCGCATCGTCTCCGGCCGCAGCACCTTCACCGCCACCTGCCGGCCCAGCGACTGCTGCTCGGCGAGGTAGACGTCGGCCATCGCCCCACTACCCAGCAGTCGTACGAGCCGGTATCCTCCGAGGCTTCGTCCCGCAAGACCGTGGCCGGCCGCACTGCCCCGTGGATTGGTGTCCATAGGCAGGCGAGTATCCGCCGCCCGGCTCCCCCGGGCAAACCCGCCCCTGCCGCCGCCGTTTGCGACGGTTTCCTTTCCTGCCGAGGAGCACCCATGCCGAAGCCTTCCGCCGCCGACCTCCAAAAAGCCGCCAAGGCCGTCGACCTCGATGGCTCCGACTACCAGGTGACGCTCGACACGACCGCCGGCCCGATCCACCTCACGCTCGATCCCGCGGTCGCGCCCGGCCACGTGCGGAACATGGTGGCCCTGGCCGAGAGCGGCTTCTACGACGGCGTGCAGTTCCACCGGATCATCAAGGGCTTCATGATCCAGGGTGGCTGCCCCGAAGGCACCGGCACGGGCGGCCCCGGCTACCGCATCCCCGCCGAGTTCAACGCCACGCCCCACGAGCCGGGCGTGCTCTCGATGGCCCGCACCAACGATCCGAACTCCGCCGGCAGCCAGTTCTTCATCTGCCTGGAGAAGGTGCCGCACCTCGACCGCCAGTACACGGCCTTCGGCCGCACGGCCGACGCCGAGAGCCTCGCCGTCGTGAAGGCGATCGGCGCCGTGCGGACCGGCGCCGGCGACCGCCCGGTTCAGCCCGTCGTGATCACGAAGGCGACGGTCACCAGGACTCCGAAGCGTTGACCGGCGGCCGACGCCGGCCGCCGAACATCGTCCGCAGCCCGAGGAAGACGAGCGCCAGGCCGCCGGCCGTCGCGAGCAGCGCCGGGCCGTTGGCGAACGGATCGAGGACCGGCCGCACCGCCGCCCACAGGTCGCCGCTCGGCGGCGCACCAACGGCGAACGGCGCCGAGGGCATGCCGGGCTGCAGCGCGGGCAGGGCGCCGGGCACGTAGGTCGACCGCTGGATCGAGCCGTCGACGGCCGAGGCGAGTTGCACGGGCGGCTGCACCGGCTGGCCGATCGCCCGATCCACGGCCCGGGCATCGGAGAACTCCGCGATCGGCGTGGGCGTGAAGCCCCGCGAGCCGGCCGCCGCCAGGAACGTCCGCAGCCGCGTGGCGCAACTGCCGATCGTGCGGCCCTCGTTCTGGCCGAAGAGCACGCCGGCCAGCTCGCGACGGTCGTTGAAGATCGCGCCGCCCGAGTCGCCCTGCCGGGCCGTCGCCTGGAGTTCCACGAACTGCTTGGGGTGGCCGCTGCCGGGGGAGAGGTATTCGGTGCACGGCCCCGACTCCTCGCGGTAACTGCCGCGGCCGAAGCCCGCGATCGTGAGCCGCTCGCCCGGCGCGGGGTCGGCGCCGGCCAGTGACACGGGCGTGGCGTTGGGCTTCCAGATCACGATGGCCGCCAGGTCCCAGGCCTCGTCCCAGCGGATCACGGTGCCCGCCGACTGGAAGCCGTCGGGAAACTGCACGAGCACCGCCGCGCGACTCTCGCGGATCACGTGCCAGTTCGTGAGCACCAGGCCCTGCGCGCGATTGACGTCGACGAGCACGCCGGAGCCGAGCGACGTGCCCGCCTGCTCGGGGGCCACGATGCGGCAGATTGCCGGGTGCGGCGGCTGGCCGGTGTGCAGGTAGTCGGCGACCGCCTCGGGCGACCAGGTGGCCGTCGGGTTGCCGGCCGCGCCCCAGCCCCACGGCAGCCCCTGGCCGCACGCCGGCGCCGCGGTGAGCGATGCGAGGGCGGCGAGACAGGCGGCGAGGTGGAGGCTGGCGATCGGTCGAGCTGCGGTTCGCATCTCTGCCTCCTGCCCGGTTTCAGCGGGCCTTCATCGAGAGCCGCCACGGGACGACTGACGGCGGGCCTCCCGGTCGATGATTCGCCGGAGCAGTTCCTGCCGGAGCCGTTCGCGTTCGCGCTCTACTTCCTCGGACTGGGTTTGGACGGGTCGCGCCACCGGCGCGAGCAGGCCGTTTTGATGAGTGATCATGAGCGACGCTCCTGTCGTCATGCGGAATCCGGCCCGACGCCGCATCCACTCAAACCGACGCCGCCGCCCGCCTTCGCCCAGCGAAACTCCCACGGGCGGCGCCACCCGCACGACCCGCAGGGTTTAGCCCGCGTCCGGGGCGGCCGACGGCACGACGGCGAAGCCGTCGGCGCGGAGCCGCTCGGCGAGCGCGGCCACGTGCTCGCGGTCGGCGGTCTCGACCGTCACGTCGACCGCCGTGGAGAAGACGTCGGGGCCCGAGAAGGCCCGGTCGTGGACGATCTCCCGCACGCTCGCTCCCGCGGCCGCGATCGCCGCGGTCAGCCGGGCGATGCCGCCGGGGCGGTCGCTGATCTGCGTGGTGAACCGCCAGCGGCGGCCGTCGGCCGCGAGGCCGTGGTCGATCACGCGGTCGAGGATCGTGAGGTCGATGTTGCCGCCGCAGAGCAGGAGCACCACCTTGCGGCCGACGAGGTCGGGGCAGTCGCCCGTCAACAGCGGCACGAGCGCCGCGGCGGCGGCGCCCTCCACGACGGTCTTCTCCAGTTCCAGGAGCCGCAGCACCGCCAGCGCGAGCGCCGCCTCCGACGCGGTCACGACCTGGTCGACCACGGGCGCGGCGATCGCGAAGGAGAGATCGCCCACGCGCCCCACCGCCAGGCCGTCGGCGAGCGTGGGGCGGATCGGCACCTGCACCGGCCGGCCGGCCGCGAGCGACGCCCCGAAACTCGGCGCCGCGGCGGGCTCGACGGCGATGAGGCGGACGGCGGGCCTGAGCGCCTTGGCCGCGAGCCCCACGCCCGCCAGGAGACCGGCCCCGCCGGTGGGCACGATGATCGCGTCGGCGTCGGGCACGTCCTCGAGCACCTCCAGCGCCATCGTCCCCTGCCCCGCGATCACCCGCGGGTCGTCGAACCCGTGGATCCGCTCGAGCTTCTCGGCGGCTGCGATCTCCACGGCCAGCCGGCGGGCGTCGTCGAACGTCTCACCCTCGAGGATCACGCGGGCGCCGAGCCGCCGGCAGGTGGCCACCTTCACCAGCGGCGCGAACCTGGGCATCACGACCGTGACGGGGATGTCGAGAAGCCGGCCGTGGTAGGCCAGGCCGAGGGCATGGTTGCCAGCGGAGGCGGCGACGACCCCGCGGGCCCGCTGGGCGGCGTCGAGCAGGAGCAGCGCGTTGCGGGCCCCGCGCTCCTTGAAACTGCCCGTCCGCTGGAGCAGGTCGAGCTTGCAGAACACCTGGGCGCCGGTGGCCTCCGAGAGCGGGATGCTCGCCGGACAGGGCGTTCGCTGGATGCCGGAGCGGATCCGCTCCCGCGCCTGCCGCACGTCGTCGAGGGTCACGGTCGGCCGCGTCATGATCCAACCACGTGCCGCTGGAGGTGCCGGGGGCCCGCGTGGGCCGCCTGCGTCCGTTTATAGGGCCTGGAGGGGTTTTTTGCCGAGGCTGGGCCGCTCGCGGACCCGGGCGATCGGCCACGGTAACCTAGGCTTGCAACGTCCCCATCACCCGCTCGGCCGCCCCATGCGCCTCGCCCCGCTCGGCATCCGCACCCGCATGCTCCTCCTGGGCGTCGTGCCCGCGGTGGCGATTCTCGCTGCCGTCCTGGGGACGAACTTCCTCCGGATGCGTTCGCTCCTGCTCGGCTTCGGCGAGGAGATCGGCGTCGACCGGGTGAAGATGATCGCGGCCGACATCGACCGCGGCACGCTGGAGGCGGTCGCGGTCGCCAAGACGATGGCCCTGGCGGCGGAGAACGGCCTGCTCGGCCGCCGCGTCGACTGCCTGCGGCTGGCCCGGGACGTGCTCGAATCGCATCCGCAGTTCGTGGGTGCGAGCATCGCCTACGAGCCGGATGCCGACGGCCTCGACGCCCGCGCGGCGACGGCGACGGCCGCCGCGGCCCGGGCCGCCCCGAAGGAGGCGGCGCTGCCGGCGCCCGCCCCGGCCGCTGATCAGGCCTCCCCGGAGTCGCTCGCCCGGGGCCCGCCCCAGGCCCGCGGCCCCG
>JBJTHX010000380.1:0-7416 GCA_046094745.1 Planctomycetia bacterium | reverse complement strand
GCCGGGAATCCGCCCCCGATGTCGAGCAACTTGAGGGTGAATCCCCGCGACTTCGCCTCGGCGAAGATGTTGGCACAGAGGTGCAGGGCCTGGATGTAGTTCTGCGGATTCGTGCATTGGCTGCCGACGTGGAAGGAGAGCCCCTCGACCACGAGATCGTGCTCATGGGCACACTCGATGAGGTCGACGGCCTCGCCGGGGAGCGCCCCGAACTTGCTCGAAAGCTCGACCATCGAGCCGGTGTTCGGCACGCGGATCCGCAGGGCCAGCCCGGCCCGCGGCGCATGCTTCGCGATCTTCTTCACCTCCTCCTGGTTGTCGTAGGTCACCAGCGGCTTGTAGCGGTCGAGTTCCTCGAGCGTCTCCACCGGCTTGATCGGATTGGCGTAGATGATCTTGTCCCAGATGAAGTCCTGCCGCTGCTTGGCCGGGAGCTTGGCGATGTACTGGTAGACCGTGCGGAACTCCTGGATGCTCGCCACGTCGAAGCTGCCACCGAGGTCGTAGAACGTCTCCACGATCGCCGGGTCGCTGTTGACCTTCACCGCGTAGTAGATCTGCACCCGCGGAAAGTGCTTGCGGAACAGGGCGTAGTTCTTCCGCAGTTCGGCGTGATCCACGACGAACAGCGGGGTGCCGTGCTTCTTGGCGAGGTCGAGCAGGGTTTTCTGGTTCATTTCAGTCGCCGTCCGTCAGCAGGAAATTCTTGAACTGCCAGGGGTCGGCGGGATCGACGGCCGGCCGGTTGTAGCCGTGGAAGGCGTTCGAGTAGTGCTTGAGCGGCGTCCAATCGCTCTGCACGGAGACGAACTTCCCCAGGTAGGGCCTGGCGATCGAGAGCACGTGGTCGTGCGGCAGGTCGTCGGGCAGTTTCACGCCCTGGTCGGGGTTTTCGATCATCCACATCGTGGCGGCCACGACGGAGCAGGCCACCTGCATGGTCGTCGCGTTCTGTCCCGGCACGAGCCGCCGCGACTCCTCGATCGACAGGTCCGTGCCGCACCACCAGCTCGTCAGGGGGTGGCCCATCACCAGGGCGCCGAGGATGTCGGCACCGCTGGTGATCTCGTCGGTCATGATCCGGATCCGCGGCTGGAGCCGGTAGTCGTTGCCGCGGAGTTCCCACAGGCTGGCGATCGCGGCGTCGCACGGGCAGTAGGCGTAGTGCACCGTCGGCCGGTAGATCGTCTTCCCGGCCGGATCCCGCACCGACAGCTTCTCGGTGATGCTGAAGGCCTCGCCGTGCCGGACCACCATGCCGACGATCGTGTGGTTCGGCGGCACCCAGCTGACGACCTGCGTGTTGATGCCCATGCGGGCCAGGCAGATCTGGCTCTTGGGACCGTCGGCGTGCTCGTAGGCGAAGGGCGGCAGCTCCTTCTCGTGCGTGCCCCAGCCCATCTCGGCCGTGGTCGTGCCCTCCTCGCGGAAGCCCTCCACGCTCCAGGTGTTGACGAACTCGTCCACCTCCTTGGGCCGGCTCGAGATCTGCGTGTCCCGCTCGCTGCAGTGGATGACCTTCACGCCCAGCTCGTGGGCCAGGTGGTTGAAGGCGTGGCTCCGGGCATGCTGGGCGATCCGCTCGGCCTGCGCGCCGGCGAACTTCTTCTCCTCCAGGCAGGCCGCGGCGATGTCGAGCAGGGCGTGCTTGGTGAAGTGGCTGATCAGGCCGGGGTTGGCCCCGTGCTCGAGCACGGCCGTCGGCCCGGGCGTCTTCCAGCCGGCGATCATCCGCCGCAGGTTCAGGTGCCGCCAGTAGAGCGTCAGGTGCGTGGGGTGGGCCCCCTTCGAGTGCTCGTAGGGATCCCACAGCTCGACCGACGTGTTGAGGTACAGCACGCCATGGTCGTGGCACCACTGCACGATCTCGCAGCAGTCGATGTTCCAGGCGAGGTCGATGAGGATGTCTCCCGCCGCCACGTGCTTCCCGAGGATCTCCCCGAGGTTGCCGGGCTCCACCTTCCCGCGGACGAAGTTCACGCCCCGCTCCGTCCACGGCCGCAGCGCCGCCTCGTCGGGCTGGAACTCCAGGATCGTGATGTTCTGGGGAGCCACCTTCACGTGGTCGAGCAGGATCGGCAGCGTGCAGCGGGCGACCGCGCCGAAGCCGACGAACAGGATGCGCTTCTGGAAATGGAGCATGGCGATTCCGGGGCCGGGGGGCGAGCCAACGTGGCCTGTGGTGTACGCGATGGCGGCGGGTTTGTTCAACCGCCCGGGCCGTCGTGGATATGCTGTGGGCTCCTGTCACGCCCGGCGGAGCCGCCGCTGCCATGCATCCGTTGACGACCGCTCTGTGGCTCGGCCTCGCCGGCGCCGCGGGCACGCTCCTGCGGGCCGGCCTGACGACGCTCGCCGTGCGGCTCCTCGGCCCGGAGTTCCCCTGGGGCACGCTGCTGGTCAACGTCGCCGGCTCGTTCGCCTGCGGCGCGCTGTGGGCGGCCCGGCTACGGGGCCTCTCGACCGAGACCGAGACGATCCTCCTCGTGGGCCTGCTCGGCGGGTTCACGACCTACTCGAGCTTCGCCTTCCAGTCGGTCGAGATGCTCTCCGGCGGCCGCCCCGCCGCCGCCATCGGCTACCTCGTCGCCACCAACCTCCTGGCGCTGGCCGCCTGCTGGGCCGGCCTCCGCCTGGCGGGGTGACCTACGGCGGCGGCATCTCCCAGGCGGAGCGGAGCACGAGGCCGTCGTCGGTCATCCGCATCGTGGAGACGCTGACGCCGAACATCCCCTCCATCTCGGCGGCCGTCGGCAGGACATCCTTGAGGCCTGAGAGGAGTTCGCGGTAGCGATCGGGCACGTCGTCCGGCTCCATGTTCGCCGCCATCTCCCGGAGGCTGCCCAGCGCCCCGCCCGTGCGGGTGGCGTCACCCACGGCGAACATCCGCGCTGGTCCGAGCGGCAGGAGCTTGCCGGCCCGCCGCATCGCGTCGCCCTCCCGCAGCGAGGCCTCGCCCGCCGGCGGGTTGCGGATGCCGGCCAGCGTCCGCTCCAGCGAGTCGTCGCCGATCGCGACCACGAGATGATTCATGCCCACGGCGACCGCGCCGCCCGGAATGCGGATCACGCCGAAGCCCTGCTCGTCCTTGAGTTCGCCACCGGCCAGCGGAGCCATCTGCTGCAGGACTTTCCGGAAAGGCGGCTCGTCCGTGACCTGCCAGACGATCGCGCCGCGGTTGGCGTCCCCGAGGCTCGCCGCGACGGCACCGGCCTCCCGGCCGGCCGCCACTGCGGCGGCGATCCTGGGCGGGTAGTCGACGATCCAGTGGCGGCTGCCGACAGCCGAGAGGAACCGGGGAAGGTCGAGGCCGAGCCATCCTTGGGCCTGGGCCTCCGCGGTCATGAACCTGTTGCCGGCCTCCTCGCCGCCGGCCGCGACGAGCACCTCGCGGACCGTCTGGTAGGCCTTCCCGAGGTCGAGGGAGACCTGCGTGAGGCTCACCGCTTCGTTCGACACGAAGGGCGGTGGCTCGGATGGATCGCACGGCTGGTCGAGGATCTGCATCAGCCCGCGCCGCGGGGCGGGCATCGACAGGAACAGGCCCTGGTGGAACAGCCTGCCGTCGAGCGTCTGCCGCCAGGCGAACGGCCCCACCGTTCCCAGGCCGATCTTCCCCAGGAACTCCGCGACCTCCGCGGTCTCCACGTCGCCAAAGGCCGCCCGGAGGGGCCGCGGATCGACGACGACGTCGACGAACGTCAGCCCTTCGGGCAGCGTGGCCCGGACTCCCGGCATGTCGAGGATGTCGGCCAGCGGCGCCGCACCCGCGGCCCCATGGGCCGCGAGGAACCGCAGGAAGGTCTCCTTGGCCTCGTCGGCACCGCTCTCGGCGTCCCAATCACGATCGCCGAAGTCGACGCCGGCCGAGCCGGGGATCGTCTGACCGACGAGCAGGCGGCCGCCGATCCGCGTCACGAACGAGTGGGCCAGGTCCGTCTGCTCGGTCACGGCCGCCTTGATCCGCTCCTGCAGGGCCTCGACCTGGCCCTCGATGTCGTCGTCCCCCGCCTCGATGGCGAGGTCTCCCACGTCGAGTCCCATCACCGGTTCCTTCACCCACAGCACGTCGTGCCCGGCCATCTCCAGGTCGATCCGCTTCGGCGCGGCTTCTCCCTCGGCCTGCCGCTCCTCGAGGAGCTGCTTCCCCGCTGCGAGGAGCCGCTCCGCGGGCCCCGCGCCCGGCTCGAGCCAGGCAAGCGCCATCTGCAGGGGCGACCGCCCCTCGTCCCGCCGTTTCACGACGATGCCGAACCCCATGTCGCCCGCGAAGGCCGCCGCCAGATCGGACCGCTCGAGGCCGTACTTGGCGAGCGACTCGTCGACGCCGTCGAGCGCCTCGCCGGCGCCGTCGCGGCGCAGCGAGTCGAGCACGAGCTTCCCGATCCGCTCCAGCCGCTGCTCGCCGAGCAGCGTCCCGCCGAACTTCGTCCGGGCCGTGAGCGTCTCGACGAACTCCCGCGGCTGCGGCAGCCTGACCATCACGGCCGTCTGCGCCGGCAGGCACTCCCAGCTCGGCCGCAGGTCCGCGGCGGGGGTTGCCGGCGTCGCCAGCCAGCCGGCGGCGAGGAGGAACAGCGGGCGGACGCTCTTCATCGCGAATCCTTTGCCTTCTCGACGGGCGCCGCCGGCCGGAACGGCGGCGGCAGGTAGGTGACGCCGTTCTGCGGCTGCGACTCGTCGTACAGATACGTGTCGCGGTGGACGAGGAAGTCGATCAGCTCGTTGGCCGGGATCCCGAACGCCAGCCCGTCGAAGACCGCCGCCCCGGCGCAGGCGACCGCCACCACCTCGCCGCGGGCGTTGAAGATCGGGCCGCCGCTGTTGCCGGGGTTGATGGCCGCGTCGGTCTGGATGAGCCGCATCTGGTCGATCGTGCGGGTCGTGCTCGACACGATCCCCTGGGTGACGCTCCGCTCCATGCCCAGCGGGTTCCCGATGGCGAACACCATGTCGCCCACGCGGAGGTCGTCGCGGTCGTTGATCACGACCGGCTCGGGCAGCCTGCCCTTGGTCTCCTCGGGATCGAGCTGGAGGATCGCCAGGTCGCGGAGCGGCTGGAGGGCGATGATTCTCACCTTCCGCAATTCCGTCTTCTCGAAGCCCTTGTCGGTCCTGCGGAACAGCGTCACCTGCAGCCGGGTGTGGTTCTCGACGACGTGGTAGTTCGTCACGAGGTGGCCGTCGCGGCTGATGATGAAGCCGGTGCCGAGGCCGGCGGGATTACGGACCATGACCACCGCCTCGCCGAACCGCTTCACGAGTTCGGGCACCTCGCGGGCCTCGAGCGTGCCGGTGCGGAAGATGCCGCGGTCGGTCTCCCCCTCCGCCTTTCCGCCGCCGGCCTCCTCGCGGGTCACGGCGAGCACCCGCTTGGCCGGGATCTGCACCACCTCGAAGCCGAGGTCGAGCACCACGCCGTCGTCGTTCTGCCGCAGGAGCGGCCCGGTCACCTTGCCGCCTCCGACGAGCGTGACGGTGACGATCTCCGCGGCGATGGCCGTCGCGGCGCAGGCGGCCGCGGCCAGGGCGAAGGCGAGTCCGCGGAGCCTCATCGGGAAACCTCGTCGCGGCCGAGGTAGATCACGAGCCGATCCTGGCTGATCATCGCCAGATCGCGGGCGGCGTCGCCGTCGGCGTTCAGCCCCGCCACGAGCCGCGGCTCCGACACCATGTCCTTCGACTGGCCGCCGTCGTAGGGATACTTGCGGTCCTCGAACACCTTCCACGAGACCGACCGCTGCAGCGCGTCGGCACCGCGGAGCAGGGCGGTCAGTTCGTGCCTGCGATCGTCGCACAGGGCGACGTCCTCGGCCCGGTCGCCGTCGATGTCGGTGACCAGCACGCGGTGGATCGTCGACTCGCTGACCCCGCTGCGGCGGCCGATGCGGCCATCGACGCTCTCGGCGAGTTTCAGCTCCCAGGGCTGGCCACGGGAGAGCCGCACGACCCGGTCCTGGTCCACGAGCACGGCGCCCAGCACCGGGTCGCCGCGGAGCCCGGCGCCCGTCGGCGGCTTCGCGGTCTCGGCCACCCGCATCACGCCGGCTTCGTCGGCCTGCAGCCTGTGCAAAAACGCCCCGCCCTGTTCGAGCGCCCAGGCCGCGGCCGGCCGGCCCGGCTCGGTCGGGATCGGCAGGTAGGCGGCGATCTTCTGTCCCTCGGTGAGCATCACCTGGTCGATTGGGTGCAGGTCGTCGCCAAGCCACTGGAGCACGCCGTCGGCGAGCCGCGCCTTCCGCAGGCCGCCGCCGACCTCCAGCACGCCGTATTCCGCCGGCTCGAACTTCGCGAGCAACGACGGGCTCGAGACCACGGGCTTGCCGTCCTCGAGCGTCACAAGTTTGCCCGCCGTCGCGTAGGCGTCCTGCACGAGGAGCGTCGTGCCGCCGAGCCACACGACCTGCTCCACCTTCGCGCCCAGGTCGGCGAAGCGGGTCTTGACCGGCTCCGGCTTGTCGGCCGGCCAGACGAACAGGTCGACGTCGGCGCCGGCCCGCTGGGCCCACCAGACCGTCCTGCCGACCACGTCGAGCGCCAGGATCTTGCGGTCCTTGCCCGCCTGCTCCCAGGGCTGCGGGTAGGTGAGCCGGCCGTTCTCCCAGCGGCAGCGGTGCAGGTCGGCCGCGTCCTTGGCCCACACCAGGAGCGTGCCGGGAGCCGCCGCCGGGGCCGCCACCGCCTTGATGCCGCCGATCGCGGGAAAGGTCTCCTCCTCGAGCCAGCCGGCCTCGCCGAGCCGGTGGACGCGGAGCCGCGGCTGGGACGAGTCGACCGCCACGATCGCCGGCGTCCTGGCCGCCCCGTCGCCCAGCAGGATGCCGCACCAGCCGCGTTTGGCGGCGCCGGCCATGGGCAGCGCGTCCTGGCGGCCGATGTCGGTCGCCTCGCCCTTCACGAGCTGGTAGCGCCGCAGCACGCCCTTGTCGCCGCCGCCGAGGAGCAGCACGTCGGCCTTGCCGGCCTTGGGCGCGGCGGTGCGGAATCCATCCACGGTCTGATCGTGGAGCGTCTGGGCGGCGAGCAGCCGGCCCTCGGGGCCGCAGGGATACCAGCGGACGACCTGCCGCGCGACGCTGGACCACTCGACCAGGTCCTGGTCGCCGTCGCCGTCGAGATCGGCCAGGTGCCAATCGAGCCGGGGCCGGATCTCGCGCGGGGCGAGCCACACCGCCCGGCCGCCGCGCACGAGCGGCACTTGCTGGATGCCCTGCTCGGTGCTGACGAGCAGCTCGTGCTTTCCGCCGGGCAGGTCGCGGACGAGCAGGCAGCCGCTCCTGCCGGTGGGCGTGCCGGCGAGCAGGTTCCACTCACCCGTCTTCTTCCAGGCGGCCTTGGCGTCCACCGCCTTGTCGGCGGCCTGCTCGTCCGCGACCTGCCCGGCGGAAAGCACGAGCTGCTCGTCAGCACCGAGCA
>JBJTHX010000379.1:0-3675 GCA_046094745.1 Planctomycetia bacterium | reverse complement strand
TGCCCTTGCCCATGCGGGTCTCGAGCGGGATCGACGTGATCGACTTGTGGGGAAACACGCGCACGTAGAGCCGGCCCTCCGTGCGGAGGTACTGCTGGGCCGCGATGCGGCCGGCCTCGATGGTCGCCGCCGCGGAGACGGAGTGAGGATCGACACCTGGGCCAGAAAGTACATCCCACGGGTTTCCGCACCGGCATCACCGAGCCGTGGAAGAGCCGCTGGTACGCCGCCAAGAAGGACTTCAAGGCGCTCCTCTTGGAGGACGTGAAGGTCCGGAAGTTCCTCAAGACGAAGTACCGCGCGGCCGCCATCCCCAAGGTGGAGATCGAGCGCTTGAGGGTCCGCCGGAACGCCGCCCGCTTCGAGAGCTGGTCGGCGATGTCCTCGGCCACGAGTTGGGCCTGAATCTCCGGGCGGCCCACCTCCTCCACCTTGAGGTTCACGCGGCGGCCGAGCAGTTCCTGGAGTTCGCCCTGCAGACGGTCGACCTCCTGCCCCTTGCGGCCGATGATGACGCCGGGGCGAGCCGTGTGGAGGATCACCTTCACCTCGTCCCGCGTCCGCTCGATCTCGACCTTCGGGATGGCGGCAGCCCGGTACTTGGTCTTGAGGAAGTGCCGCACGCGGACGTCCTCGAGGAGGAGATCGCGAAACTCCTTCTTGGAGGCGTACCAGCGGCTCTTCCACGGCTCGGTGATGCAGGTGCGGAAACCCGTGGGATGTAGTTTCTGGCCCATGCTTCGATCCTCACTCCGTCTCCGCGGCAGCGACCGCATCGAGCGCCACCTTGATGTGCGACATCCGCCGCTTGATCCCGAACGCCATGCCGCGGGCCCGGGGGCGGATCCGCTTGAACATCGGCCCCTCGTCGACGCGGGCGTCGACCACGACGAGGTCGTCCACGCCGGTCGCCTGCCGGTGCTCGGCGTTGCCCAGGGCGCTCTTGATCACCTTCTCGAGCATCCGCGCGCCGCGGTGCGGCTGGAAGCGGAGGATGTCGAGGGCCTCGTCGGCGAACTTGCCGCGGACGAGGTCGGCAAGGGCCCGCACCTTGCGGGCGCTGATGCGTGCGTACTTATGGGTTGCCGTGTAGGCCATGGATCACCTTCGCTCGACTGCGGTCGGGGGGCCGCTCACTTCGCCGGGGCGGGAGTGGCCGCCGCTTCCTTCACCTTGCCGCCGTGGCCGCGGAACGTCCGCGTGGGGGCGAACTCGCCGAGCTTGTGCCCGACCATGTCCTCGGTCACGAACACCTTGAGGTGCTGCTTGCCGTTGTGGACCATGAACGTCAGGCCGATGAACTCGGGCACGATCGTGCAGGACCGCGACCAGGTCTTGATGGGGTCCCGCTTGCCGTTGGACAACTGGGCCTCGACCTTCTCGAAGACCCGCGGGTCGACGTACGGGCCCTTCTTCGCACTGCGTCCCATGGATCACCTCAGTTTCAACTGGCCGTAACGGCGGCTCTTGCGGCGGCGGATGATCGCCGTGCTCGAGGGCTTGCGGGGCTTGCGGGTACCGCCGCCCTTGGCGCTCTTGCCCGTCGGACTCACCGGATGGCGCCCGCCCTTGGTGCGGCCCTCGCCGCCACCGTGCGGATGGTCGATCGGATTCATCGCCGTGCCGCGGACGTGCGGCCGGATGCCCATCCACCGCGACCGCCCGGCCTTGCCGAGGCGGACGTTCATGTGGTCGGCATTGCCGATCGCGCCGATCGTCGCCCGGCAGGCGGCGGGCACGCGACGAATCTCGCCCGAGGGCAACGTGAGCTGGGCCCACTGGGCCTCGCGGGCCACGAGCACGGCGGACGAACCGGCCGAGCGGCAGAGGCGGCCGCCCCGGCCGGCCTGGAGTTCGATGTTGTGGACCTGCATGCCCAGCGGGATGGCCGACATCGGCAGGCAGTTGCCCACCTCGGGCGGGGCCGACTCGCCGCTCTCGAGCGTGGCCCCGACCTTCAGCCCCTCCGGCGCGAGGATGAACCGCTTCTCGCCGTCGGCATAGTGGACGAGCGCCACGCGGCACGTGCGATTGGGATCGTACTGGATCGAGTGCACCTTCCCTGGCACGCCGTCCTTGTTGCGGCGGAAGTCGATCAGCCGGTAGTGCTGCTTGTGGCCGCCGCCACGGTGCCGGGACGTGATCTTCCCCTGGTTGTTGCGGCCGCCGGTCTTGCGCTTGCGGACACGCAGTCCCTTGGGCACCGCCACGCCGGGCGTGAGTTCGGCAAAGTCGGACACGCTGGCGCCGCGGCGGCCAGGGCTGGTCGGATTGTAGGAGCGAATGCCCATGGAATGATTCGGCTTAGAAGAGGTTGATCTTGTGGTCGGGCTTGAGTTTCACGATGGCCTTCTTCCAAGCCTTCGCGGTCGTGCGCCGCACGCGGCTCCGGCGGGCCTTGCCCACGCGGTTTTGCACGGCGACCTTGTCGACCTTGACGTTGAACAGTTCCTCGACGGCCCGCCGGATGTCGGCCTTCGTGGCCTCGGCGACGACCTCGAACGAGTAGGCGTTGTGGCGATTGGCCCGATGCATCCCCTTCTCGGTGACCAGCGGACGGAGGATCACCTGCTGGGGCGCGAGCCGGGGCGTGAGGGCGGGAGGCGGCGGAACGGGAACGGCCATGGGCTACTTCGCCTCCTTCTTGGCGGCCCGCTTGGCCGCCGGACGCTTCGCCGCCGGCTTGCCAGCCGCCGGCTTCGCCTTTGTCTTCGCCGCGGCGCGGAAGGCGTCGATGGCGGCCTTCGTCATCACGATCGACCGGGGCCGCAGGATCGACCAGGCGTTGAGTTCGGCGACCGGCGCGACCGAGAGGCCGGCGATGTTGCGGGCGCTCTTCCAGACGTTGGCGTCGTGCTTCTCGGGCGCCAGGAGCACGGTACCCTCACCGAGCCCCATTCCCGCGAGCATCCGGGCCACGGCCGCGGTCTTCGGCGCGGCGATCGCCAGCGAGTCGACGAGCCTGACCTCGTCGTCGGCCAGCCGCGCCGCCAGGGCCATCCGGGTCGCGGCCTGCAGGGCCTTGCGGGGCATC
Organism: Planctomycetia bacterium; assembly: GCA_046094745.1. GTDB lineage: Bacteria > Planctomycetota > Planctomycetia > Pirellulales > UBA1268 > QWPN01. The sequence goes on along the minus strand of JBJTHX010000379.1, from coordinate 641 downwards.
CGCCAGCCGAAGTCGCGGGGCCGCTTGGCGAAGATGTGGCCGCCGCCCCGCCGCGTGCCGCTGCGCCGGGCGCCGGCCCGGGCGTTGCCCGTGCCCTTCTGGCGATAAAGCTTCTTGGTGGAGCCGGCCACCTCGCCGCGGGTCTTGGTCTTCTGCGTGCCCTGCCGCTGGTTGGCCTGGTACATGACCACGGCATCGTGCAGCAATTGCTTGCTGACGGCGGGAGCGAGCTCGGCCGGGTCGATCTCGTAAGAACCGACCTTCTTGCCGGACATGTCGTAGACGGCGAGGTTCACTTGCCACCAGCCTTCTTCTTCGCCGTCCCGGCAGTCGCCGGACCGGCAGCCTTGCGAATCTTGTTGGTCTGCAGGACCGTGACGTACGAGCCGTTCGGCCCCGGCACGGCACCGCGGACAAGCAGCAGATTCCGCTCCTTGTCCACGCCGACGAGCTTCACGTTCCGCATCGTCGACCGCTCGTTGCCGAATCGCCCCGCCATCCGCTTGCCTTTGAAGACGCGGGCGGGGGACGTGTTCATGCTCGTGCCGCCCTGATGGCGGTGCACCTTCTTCACGCCGTGGCTGGCACGCTGGCCCTTGAAGCCGTGCCGCTTCATCACGCCGGCCGTGCCACGCCCCTTC
>JBJTHX010000378.1:0-4898 GCA_046094745.1 Planctomycetia bacterium | reverse complement strand
CTGGGCGAGACGGTCGATCGACAGGCCGCCGTCCGCCGGCGCGGCCTGGAAGCCGGCGGCGGGCTCGGTGGCGGGCTCCTGCTTGCGTTTGGCCATGGGCTGCCCCGTCACCGCCACCGCTTCGCCACCTGCCGCTTCATGAAGGCCAGCGAGTCGGTCGCGAGTTGGTCCTCCGACGGGAACATCTTCCGCCAGATCTTCGTGGCCGCCACGATGTTGGGCAGCGCCAGGCCGAAGGCCTCGACCACCAGCCAGCCGTCGTAGCCCACGGCGTGCAACGCGTCGAACGTCTCGTCCCAGTGCACGTGGCCCGTGCCCGGGATGCTGCGATCGTTCTCGGAGATGTGCACGAGCACCGTCCAGGGGGCCGCGGTGCGGATGGCCTGAACGAGGTCCTTCTCCTCGATGTTGGCGTGGAAGGTGTCGTACATCATCCGCACGCTGGGGTGGTCGACGGTCTGCACGAACCGCACCGTCTGCTCGACGGAGGTGAGGAAGTAGTTCTCGAAGCGGTTGAGGTACTCCGTGGCGATCATCACGCCGGCCTGGGCGGCGTGGCGGGCCACCTGCTGCATGGTGTCGACGCCCCACTTGAACTCGTCCTCGGTGGGCCCCTTGCCCGTGAACTCGCCGATCGCCGAATGGACCGGTCCGACGAGCATCTTCACGCCCGCGGCGTGGCAGCAGTCGAGCGTCCTCTTCATGGCGTCGACCGCCGCGGCCCGCACCGTGGCCGACGGGCTGATCGGATTGTCGCCGGGTCCCCGGACGGTGACGGCGGTCCGTTCCAGGCCCAGGGCGTCGAGCTTCGCGCCCCAGCGGCGGTGCAGCGGCTCGTCGAGTTCGAAGATCGGGATCTCGACCCCGTCGTAGCCGAGGGCCTTGATCTTCTCGACGACGGGCACCATCCCGTCGTGCATGCGGTCGGTCCAGAGCAGTAGGTTGAGTCCGTATTTCATGGTGGGTTCCGGAGGGTGGCGGCGCGAGATCCAGGCCGGGATTCAAGCACGAAAGCGGGCGGGAAAACAAGCCCGCCGCGCCCTCAAAAGAGCGTCCGCTGTTTCCGCGCGCGGCCGCGGGCGGTCTTGCCCCGGCCCTTCGCACCGCGTCGCTTCAGCCGCCGGCCGTCCTTCGTGGCGGGCACGCTCTTGAGCGGCTCGGGGGCGCCGTCGAGCGGGTCGCCGACGGCGATGCCCGCGAGCCGCTGCGTGATCCGCGCGGCGTAGGCCTCCGAAAGCTCGAGCCCGAGGAACGAGCGGTCGAGTTTCTTGGCCACGGCGAGCGTCGTGCCGCTGCCCCCGAAGGGATCGAGGACGACCTCGCCCGGCCGGCTGCAGGCCCGGATGATCCGGCCCAGCAACTGCTCCGGCATCTGGCAGCCGTGCCAGCCGGACCGCTCCTTGAACGTGCCGCACACGCGCGGGAAGTACCAGGTGTCGCCGTCGGCGGCAAAGCCCTCCGGCAGATCCTGGGGCCGCAGGATCCAGGTGTCGTCGGGCAGCCGCCCCGCCGCATTGGCCCGGCGGTCGCCGTAGACGAGTTCCCGCGCGCTCGGCACCCGGATGGCGTCGACGTTGAACGTGAAGTTCTCCGGATCCTTCACGAAGTGGAAGAGGTGGGCGTGGGAGCGGCTGAACTTGTGCCTGCAGTTGACGCCGAACGTGTAGTACCAGACGACCCAACTGCGGCACGTGAGTCCCAACTCCCGCGTGGCGAGCACCTTGAGTTCCGCGGCGTACTCGTCGCCGATCGCCAGCCAGAAGGTGCCCGCGGCCTTGAGCACGCGGATCACCTCCGCCATCCAGCGCTGCGACCAGGCCATGTAGTCGGCGGCCGTCCGACTGTCGTCGTAGGCGTCGTAGTCGTAGCAGATGTTGAAGGGCGGGTCGGCGAAAGCGAGATCGACCGTGCCCGTCGGCACCCGGGCGAGCAGGCCGAGGCAGTCACCGCGGTGCACGCGGTCGCGAGCCAGCGGGTGCGGGATCTCGGTCTTTGCCATGACCGACATGGTAGCGAAGGATGCCGCGTCCTGTCATGCGCCACGGGCGTCAGACCCGGAGGGCCGGGTCAACTCCAGCGGGCGGAGGCCCGCCAGTCACACATCGCACGAGGCGATGGTTTGCTTGAAACTAGCCGCCAGTCGCCAGGAGGAGGGCCGCCCGGCAGGCGTTCTCGAAGGCCGCGAGATCCAGCCGCTCGTCGGTCGTGTGAATCTCCATCTGGCCGCAGCCGAGCGTGACGGTGGGCACCCCGTTGGCGAACATCCAGTTGGCGTCGAGGCCGCCGTTGGAGATCTCCTGCCGGGGCACGAGGCCGATCGCCCGCACGGCCGCCTCCGCGGCCCGCACACAGGGCTCTTCGGCCGCGAGGCGGAAGGCCTCGTAGTCGAGACGGCCGGAGAACGTCACCCGGCCCGTGCGGCCATCGGCACTGCGAACCTTCTTGGCGGCGTCGGTGAACGCCTTCTCGATCGCCTTGACGATCCGCGACCGGAAGGAGGGGTCGTGGCTGCGGGCCTCGGCCTTGAGCGCGGCGGCCTCGGCCACCACGTTCGTCGCGGCACCGGCCTGGATCACGCCCACGTTGGTCGTGCCCCGCTTGCCGTCCCGCTCGACGAGTCCGTGCAGCCCCTGCTCGACCAGGTCGGCGATCGCCAGCGACGCGATCGCGATGGCCGACACGCCCTTCTCCGGTGCCACGCCCGCATGGCTGGGGATGCCCTCGATCAAGACGTCCATCCGGTAGCCGCCCGTGGCGCCGACCGTGATCTTCTCGACCGCGCCGCCGTCGAAGTTGAAGGCCAGTTTCGGCCGACCGAGGTCGGCCGCCTTGACGAACCGGGCGCCGTAGAGGCCCACCTCCTCCTGGATGGCGAACAAACACGTGAGCGGCGGGTGGGGGAGCTTCCGCCGCAGGATCTCCAGTGCCGTCGAGAGCACGACCGCGACGCCGGCCCGGTCGTCGCCGCCGAGGCCGGTCTTCGGGTCGGCGCTCTTCACGTACTTGCCCGCCACGACCGGCTTCGCGCCGAGGCAGACGGGCACCGTGTCCATGTGGGCCATCAGCAGCCGGCGCGGCCCGGGCAACGTTCCGGGAAGTTGCACGATGAGGTTGCCACACTGGCCCTTGATCGGCGTCTTCTCGTGGGCCTTGTCGAAGGCGATCGCGGCAGCGGGGCACCCGGCCCCGCGCAGCCACTTCACGATCCGCTCGGCGACGGCCTGCTCGTTCCCCGAGACCCCGGGGATGGCGAGCAGGTCGAGGACGACCGCGCGGGCCTGCGCGAGGTCGGGGGTGACGGCGGGCTCGGTCCGGGCTCCGCGGGCGGGCGACGACGACGGGGCACGGGGCTTCGGCCGGGACCGGGGCATCGCGAAAAGATAGCCCGTTTCCGGCCCATCCGCCACGCCGCGGGAAATTTCCGGTGGACCTGTAACACCCGGCCCTGTCCTGCGTTCGAAGGGGTGGCGGGACGACGCCGGGCCACGTCGGACCGGCTCCCGCCCGTGCACAAGGAGTTCAGCCATGTCTCGTTTCCATTCCATCATCATCGCCCTCGCCACCGCCGCGGTGACCATCCCCGTGCAGGCCGCCCGGCCCCAGTTCGCCAACCGCGGCGGCTCAGCCGGCGTTGCGCGGCATGCGGTGCCGCAGCGCCGCACGGTGTCCGCCCTGCCGCAGCCGGGTAACGTCGCGACCCGCGCCCCGACGGCCACGATCCGCTCGCCGGGCACGGTCACCCGCCGTCCGGCGGACGTCCTGCCGGGGCAGGCCACCGGCGGCCGCGCCACGCCGTTCCGGGCCGTTGCCGATCGACCTCCCACCCACGGAAGTGCCGACGCAGCGGCCGGGCAGCCCGGGCCCGCGGCCCATCAGCATTGACCGGCCCGATTTCGACGTGTCGTACCAGCCGGGCCCGGAAATCAAGACGCCGAACGGCAACAACGGGGGTGGCAACAACGGCGGCGGCCGGCCCCAGCGCCCCGGCCGTCGCCCCTGCCACGGTCCGACGGGCTGGGATCTCATGGCGATCGGCTTGGCCACGGCCGCCTTCGTGGATGGGGGCGTCGCGCAGGCTGGCTGCTCCACCGGCGACTGCGTGACGGTCGGGCAGCCCACGTGCTGCAGGGCCGCCGCGGCGGTCGATTCGCAGCCGGTCGCGGCGGCGACCGTGGCCGACGATCCCGTACCGCGGGCCGCCTCGGCGCTGTCGCAACTCCGCGTCGGCCAGCCGTTCCGGCTGCCGGCGCAGGGGCTGGGCGCCGCCGAGGGACGGGTGGCCGTGAAGCTCGGCGCGGCGATGTTCGATTGCCGCGTGACGGGCTGGAACGAGACGGGCCTCGACGCGACGCTGCCCGCGATGACGCTGGCCGGCCCCGTCAGGGCGGAATTGATCGTGGCCCTGGCCGACGGCACGCTCGCGGCGGTCCTGCCCGTGGAGCTCGTGCCCGCCACCGAGTGACCCGTTTCACGGGCCAACGCCGTGCGACAACGAGGGCGGCCCCGACGGCCGCCCTCGTCGGCGTCGGGGGGCCTAGTCGCCGACGAGCTGCTGGAGCTTCTGCACGGTCCGCGAGAGCATCACGCGGACGGCCACGTCGGACCTCCCGGTCCGCTCGGCGATCTGCTTCGTGGCCAGGCCGTCCACGTAGCGCATGCGGATCACCTCCCGCTGCTCGACGGGCAGGGTCGCGACGGCGGTGGCGAGGCGGAGTTCCCGGGCATCGCGTGAGAACGCCTGGCTGGGCGTCGTCATGCTCACCGCGAGCAGCGCGGCGAACCCCGCATCGTCGCCGCAGACGCCGGGTCGCGGCGCGTCGATCGAGACCTCGCGGCCGGCGTCCCGCTTGGCCGCGCCAAAGTGCCGCCGATGGGCGTCGATGATCCGCTGCTCCGCC
>JBJTHX010000377.1:0-3676 GCA_046094745.1 Planctomycetia bacterium | reverse complement strand
CCGAGCGGCCGCCGATCCGCCCGGCCTCGCTGATCGTGAGGTGCGGCGCGCGGAACGGCCGCGTCGCGAGCAGCGGCTGGCCGGGCTGCATCAGCCCCAGCGCACGCTAGATCCGCGTCGTCTCGATCGACTCGGCGGCCGAGAGCTGCGGCAGGATCGTGGGCACCCGCTTGGCGAGCATCGTCTTCCCGCCGCCCGGCGGGCCGACCATCATGCAGTTGTGGCCGCCCGCGGCCGCAACGCAGAGCGCCCGCTTGGCCGCCTCCTGCCCGCGGACATCGGCGAAGTCGATGTCGTAGGTGGCGAACCGGTCGAACCACTCGGTCACCCGCGGCGGCGCGGGCGGGATGTGCAGGTCGCCGGAAAAGAACCGCACGGCCTCCGTCAGCGAGGCCACCGGGATCACCTCGATGTCCTCGACGACCGCCGCCTCGGTGGCGCTCGCGGCGGGCACGACCACGCCCTTCAGCGGCCGTTCCGAGTTCGCCCCCTGCCGTGCCGCCGCCATCGCGATCGACAGGGCGCCGCGGGCCGGCCGCGTGAAGCCATCCAGTGAGAGCTCGCCCACGACCGCGTAGTCGCGGAGCCGCTCCGACGAGAACTGGCCGCTGCCGGCGAGGATGCCGAGCGTGATCGGGAGGTCGAACGTGGCCGCCTGCTTGGGCAGCTCGGCCGGGGCGAGGTTGACGACGATCCGGTCGTTGGGCCGGTTGAACCCGGAATTGACCATCGCCCGGGCGACCCGGTGGGTGCTCTCGCGGATGGCCGCGTCGGGCATGCCGACCAGCACGGTGGCCGGCAGGGCACCGCCGGAGACGTCGACCTCGACGTCGACTGGCACCGCGTCGATGCCGAACAGGCAGAAGGTGTGGAGGCGGGCGAGCATGGCGCGGTCCTTTCGTGATGTGGGAGACGGCTGCGGATAGGTGAAAAACGACCGATGCCGGAATGTATATACAAATGTTCAGTTTCTTGTCAAGCGGACCGGCGGCCGCGAGCGTCGGCCGCGCGAGACCGCCCACGCCGGCCGGCCTCGCGGGGCTTCCTCAGAGCACCTGCGGCAGCGAGGAAATCACCCCGTCGCCCCCCACGATGATCTCGCCGGTGAGCCGCGAGCGGGCGCGGATCGTGGCCAGGTCCTCGTCGAGCACCCAGGAGGCGTAGGCCGCCGCGACCAGGCTCTCCGGCGACTGGGTCGCGTCGTTGGAGATGTCCCAGAACATCATGCCCCCCAGGCCGATGTCCTCCGCCCACTGCGCCCGCTGGGCGATCGAGGTGGGCGTCTCGAAGGAACTGAAGAGCCGCGCCTGCCCGTTGTAGAGGTAGGCCGCCTGGGCGGCGTCGTCCCAGTAGAGTCGCCAGTCGCTGCCCGAAGCCTGCACGCGGGCCAGCAGATCCTTGTAGTCGTAGTTCCCCGCCTCGAACGAACCGGGCGCCGCGCCGCTGGCCGCTGCCGCGTAGCCGCCGTCGCCCCCGTCGGCAACGCCGCTCCAGGCCCGCGCGTAGAGCGGGGCTCCGAGCACGACCTTGTGCGCCGGCACGCCCGCCTGCAGGTAGGCGTTCACCGCCGTCCGCACGTCGTAGCCGGACCGATCCCCGGTGAAGGCCGCCAGATGCCCCGTCGTCGATTCCCACGTGCCGTGGAAGTCGTAGGCCATGAGGTTGAAGTGATCCACGAAGGGGGCGAGGCCCGCGAGGTTGAAGTTCGTGATCTTGTCGAGCCCGGCCGGCGAGGCCACGGTGATCTCGTAGCGGCGGCCCAGCAGGCTGCCGAGGGCATCGAACTTCCGCCGCACGAGCCCCAGGAGCAGGGCGTAGTTGCGGCCGTCGTCGGGGCTGGCCGAGTTGCCGCCCTCGCCGCCGCCGCCCGGATACTCCCAGTCGAAGTCGACGCCGTCGAACATCCGGTAGGTGTCGAGGAACCGCGCCAGCGAATCCGCGAACCGCTCGCGGCCGGCCGCGGTGGCGCAGACGGTGCTGAAGTGGTCGGACAGCGTCCAGCCGCCCACGGCGATCGTGACCCGCAGGTGCGGATACTTCTCCTTGAGCTGCTGGAGCTGGGCGAAGTTCCCCCACACCGTCTGCTGCGACCGCGGGTCGCTCGTCGGGTAGGACCACTGGTCGGCCTCGCCCGACACCGTCTCGTCGGCCGCGAACCGCTTCTCGACCGCCGCATAGCGGTCGAAGAGGGCGACGTCGCCGGTGCTCGTGAGGTCGAGGAACGAGTAGATGAGGTGCGTGAGCCTGTCGGCCGGGACGTCCGCCACCTGGAAGTTGCGGCCGTAGATGCCCCACTCGGGGAAGTAGGCCGCGAGCACCTTGTCCTGCTGGGCGATCGGCAGCGGGCTGGCCGCCGGCGGCGGGGGTGTCGGGCCGGGCGCGGGTGTCGGTGTCGGGCCCGGTGCGGGCGGAGCCGTCGCCCCGCCGCCGAACTGGAACTGCACGCCCCGCAGCGGATCGACCTTCGCGGTCTGCACCGTCGTCCAGTCGTCGGCGAGGATGCCGCCGGTGTCGCCCGAGTTGGGGTTCCACGACCAGTAGGTCCAACTCGCGCCCTGCGCTGCCGCGGGGATGTCCCGCGAGCCGTTTCCGTCGAGGTCGCCGCCCAGATACTTCACGAGGGCCTGGAACCAGGCCCGGTCGCTGGCCGTCTCCAGCTTCGAGCCGAACTCCCCGACGAGCACCGGGGCGATGCCCTGGCGGTAGAGATACCCCCAGTTGCGATCCCAGACCGCGAACAGGTTGGCGGGGTAGTCGGCCGCGCCGAAGTAGGACTGTGGATAGACGCTGGCCGGGTAGTCGTGCGGCGAGTAGACGAGCCGGTTCGGCACGTTCAGCCGCACCGGCGCGGTGGCCGCGTTCGACAGGTTGCCGCCCCACCAATAACTGCCCGTCGCCGTGGTCTCGATCCCTTCGACGATGACCAGCAGGTTCGGGTTGGCCGCCAGGACCGCGTTCCCGGCCCGCTCCGCCGCCAGCCGCCAGTCGTTCGGTCCGCCGTCGCCCCAGGTGGCCGGCCCGTGCGGTTCGTTGTGGAGATCGATGCCCACCACCGACGGCCGCGTCGCGTAGCGGGTAGCGAGCCGCGAGAGATTCGCGATCCAGGTCGACTCGGGGTAGGCAGCGGTGTACCAGAGGCCCGAGCCGTTGGGGCCGCTGCCGGCATCGGAGCGATGGTGATCGAGGATGATCTTGAGGCCGGTCTGGTCGGCGTAGGCCACGATCGCGTCCAAGACCCCGAGGCCGTCGCGTCCGGCCAGGTCGGGATTCTTCGTGAAGTCGATCCCGTTGGGCGTGCTGCCGGCCGCGAGCAACTGATCGCTGTAGGGCAGGCGGATCGTGTTGAAGCCCAGCGACTTCATCTGGTCCATCATCTCCCGGTAGCCGCGGGTCCACAGGCCGTGGGGCGCGAAATTGGGCGTCTCCAGGCCGAACCAATTCACGCCCGCCAGCCGGACCGTGGCGCCCTGGGCGTCGATGATCTGGTTGCCGCTGGTGCGGAGCGAGCCCGCTGTCGCTGCAGGAGGATCGACGGGCGTCGGCGCGGGTGTGGGAGTCGGAGTCGGAGTCGGACTGGGCGTGGGCGTGGGCGTGGGCGTCGTCGCGCTCGTGAAGACCACGGTCAGGTTCGTCACGGCCCCCGTCCCGCTGGTGGTGGCGGCGGTGAATCCGAAGC
>JBJTHX010000376.1:0-5692 GCA_046094745.1 Planctomycetia bacterium | reverse complement strand
CGCGACGAACGCTACGCTGAGTTTGATTTCGGCTCGCCGCGGGTGGCGCGACGAGCCGAAAGCAAACTCAGCGTAGCGTTCGTCGCGTCAGGGCGTCAGGTCGAAGTCGCAGGTGTTCGCGGCGGGCGCGAGGGTCGCGGTGAGCCGGCGGCCTGACGACAGAGCGTCACCGGCCGGCAGGGGCCTCGGGCTTGCGGGCCACGACCGGAGCCTGGCCGGGGCGGGGCAGGGACCCGCCGGCGAGGTACCAGCCCTCGACGGTCGACTCCATGCCGAGGAAGGTCGTGCCGAAATACCGCCGCACCTTCTCGAACTCCGGCAGCATGCTGCCGTCGATCTTCTGCTCGCGGACGCTCCCCGGCTTGCCGTCGCCCAGCATGCCGTTGAGCAGCTGGCCGAACACGCTCTTCGACTTCGGCATCGATCCCTGGCGGAGCAGCTCGTAGGTGGGCCGGATCGTCTCGTCCTCGCGGCCGAACGACCGCACGGCCGCCTTGCCCGGCAGGAGCCGGGCCAGTTCGGCGGCCGTGGCCGTGTAGTCGGCCGCCGCGGCCAGGGCATCGGCCCCGCCGGGCGCCACGAGCACCCGCTCCAGGATGTCGCGGTGCGAGGCGATCAGCAGGTGGCCGTGGGCGACGGTGACCGCCGAGTGCGGGAGGAGCTTCTCCTCCTTTTCGCGGAGCCGCTGCCGGCGGCGGTGGGCCGCGTCGTCGTCGCCCTCGTGGCCGTCGGCGTGCTGCACGGCCCCGCCCGGGGTCTCGATCTCCAACTGCGGCACGGCCATCGAGCGGTCGATCAATTCCCACACCTCGTGGCCGGCGATCTCGATCTTCTGCATGTCGGAGTCGGCCGCCATCGTCTTGCCGACGGTGGCCGCGACCCGCTTCGGGTCCGTGGCCTCGATCGCGATCACGAGCCGCTCGCTGTCGGTCGTGATCGGGTCGACGTGGTGGGTGAGCAGGACGACCCGCTTGCCGAGGCAGTCGACCATGTCCTTCTCGAGGTCGATCTGCGGCCCGTCGGGCTCCTCCTTGAGCGACGCGATCACGTCGTCGAACGTGCCCTTCTCGCCCACGATGTCGTCGAACAGCGTCTCGACCGAATGGAAGGCGGTCTTGATGTCCCACTGCAGGGCCGTCCAGCCGGCGATCTCGCGGGGCGCCCAGGCGGGGGGCGCGACGCCCTCGGCGTCGGGGAACCGCAGCATCCGCGCGGCCAGGTCGAACCGCTCGGGGCCGAACGGATCCCGGCCGGGCAGGGCGGGAGCGTGGACGAGCGTGTGGTGCCGGAGGGAATGGCCGCCGTGGTCGAAGGCCAGGAGGCCGCCGGCGCCCTTGATCGCGTCGAAGCCCTGGCGGCCCATGATCGCCACGTAGTCGGGCCCCTTCCGCTTCTCGCGGGGCGGGTTGCTGGCCTGGTAGGCCTTCGCGAAGCCCAACGGCTCGATGAACCAGCGGACGGGAGCCGCCGAGAGCGGAATCTCCCTGCCGCAGCGGGCCATCGCCGCCTTGAACGACGGGTTCGTGGCCAGGCTGTCCTGGCGGCCCTGGGCCAGGATCGCGAAGGCCTGCCCGACCTGCAGCGCGTCGTCGCCGACGACGAGCGCCGCCGGCGCCTGGGCGAACGCCACGCGCCGTTCGCGGGCCGGCGCGTCGCTGCGGCCGTCCTGCTCGGGCGGCAACTGGTAAACCGTGAGCTGCGGGGGCGCCCCGGGCACGGCGACCTTCTTCGCCTTCTGCTCCAGGAGTCGCTGGCCGATCCGGTCGACCAGTTCCCTGGCCTCGGCCTCGTGGCCGGTGGTGTCGACCACCAGCACCGTCGAGAGCACGCCCGGCTGGGCCTCGATCGCCGCGGCGGCCACCTCGCCGCCGGGCACCTTGCCCAGGTCCTCGACCGTGAGCCCAAGTTTGGCCAGACGCTGCCGGCCGTTCTTCGAGATCTGCTCCCGCAGCCCGTCGCTGATGGCCTTCGTCTGCGGGTCGGCGACGAGCTGCCCGTAGGCCGTGCGGTCGAACCGCTCCTCGAGGCCGCGGATGTCGGGGATGCTCAGCCAGGCCCGGGTCGTGTCGGGGAAGATCGTCTCGCTCGGCGGAAACGAGCCGGCCAGCGCGAGCGGGCCGCCCGTCGCGAGGGAGGCGAACACGATCCTTACCAGCCGGAGGGCCCCGGCCTGCAATCCATTGACGCGCACGACGAGGCTCCTGGCGGACAGGTGGCAATGCCGGCACGAACGGCCTGCTGCCGCTGTATTTATCGTGTCAACCGGGCCATTTTCTCAACACCGGTTTGTCCGGGAATCTTGGGCAAGCCGCGGGGGCGGGGCATCTGCGCGACCGCCCACACCGTGGCGACCGCCACCAGGCCGGCCGCCACCGCCAGGGCCGTTTCCCGCCGCACGGGCACCGCTGAGGCCGCCCAGGCGAGCCCGATCAGGCCGGCCGCGGCCATAGCCAGCGCCCCCACGGCCAGCCACGGCCCGGATTGGGCGACCGCCGCCGGCCCGCCCGATGCTTCGGCCGCGTGGAGGAGCCCGGCCACGAGCGGCGGCCAGCCGAGCAGCACCGCATGGCCCACGGCGACGGCGCCGGCCCAGCGCGGGCCCGTCGGGCGGATCCATCCCGCGAACCGTCGGCCGGCGGTCACCGGAGCCGTGGCGGCCAGGCGCCGCCAGCCGTCGCCGGTCGGCGGCCCGATCAACGCGGCGGGCACGGCCAGCGCGGTGAACCAGCCGATCACGAACGGGCCGCCCGAGGCGGCCGCCTCGGGCACGAGGAAGTACCAGGCGGCAAGGCCCACGAGCGACGAGGCCATGGCCAGCGCGGCGAGGATCCGGCGCAGTCCACCGCGGCCGATCCCGATCTCCGCGAAGGGCGTCCGCGCGGGCCGCACCTCGCCGTCGGCCGGCCCCGGCAGGCCGCAGCCCGTCCGCCAGGCGATCCAGGCCACGGCCAGGACGACCGCGGCGGCGCCGGCGGCGGTCGCGAGCGCCGGCCAGGCCTCCGTCGCCAGAAGACAGGCCGCGGCGGAGGCCGTGCTCGCCGCGGCCGCGAGGCTCGCCGCATCGGCCGCCGGCGCGCCGCGCCGGGCCGCCCCGGCGGAAAGCACGGTCGCCACGAGCGTGCCCAGGATCGAGGCCGCGGCCATCTCGAGGCCGGCGCCGCCCGCGACCGCGGCGCCGACACCGGCGGCGGCCGCCGCCGCCACGGGCCAGAGGGCCCGCGTCCAACTCGCGAGCGCGTCGACCGCGGCGACCCCCGGCACGAGGCCGCGCGGCGCGAGGCCCGCGGCCGCGACGCCCGCCCAGCCGCCGCAGGCGACGGCGGCTGCCACCGCGGGGCCGCCCGCGGGAACCGTCGTGAGGGCGAGGCACGATGCCGCGGCGCTGCCCGCCGCCAGCCACGAGGCCGGCCGCCGGGCGGCGATCCGCACGAGCAGCGGCACCACGGCGGCCGTCACGGAGCCTCCGGGCATCAGGCCTGCCGCGGCCGCACCTGCCCCTGCACCCGCAGCGGCAGCCCGAGGATCCGCAGGAAGCCCTCGGCGTCGGTCTGGTCGTAGGAGCCGCCCCCCTCCATCGACGCGATCGCCGCGTCGTAGAGGCTCTGGCCGCTCTCGCGGCTCTTCACGAGCACGTTGCCCTTGTAGAGGTTCAACTCCACGGAGCCGCTCACCGGCTTCTGGGCCTCGCGGATGAAGGCCAGGAGCGCATCCATCTTCGCGCAGTACCAGAAACCGTAATACACCATCTCGGCCACCTCGGGCGACAGCCGGTCGCGGAGGTGCACGAGGTCGCGATCGAGCGTCATCTGCTCGACGAGCCGGTGGGCCTCGTAGAGCAGCGTCATCCCCGGCGCCTCGTAGACGCCGCGGCTCTTCATGCCGACGAGCCGGTTCTCCACGATGTCGGTGCGGCCGATGCCGTTGCGGCCGCCGATGCGGTTGAGTTCGAGCACGATCTCGTGCGGGGCGAGGGTGCGGCCGTTGACCCGCACCGGCAGCCCGCGGTCGAAGTCGATCCGCAGCTTCTCCACCGCGTCGGGGGCCTGCTGCGGCGCCACGGTCATCCCGAACTCCACGAGGCCGAAGCCGTCGGTCGTGAGTTCCTCGAGGGCCCCGGCCTCGTAGCTCGTGTGCAGGCAGTTCTCGTCGGAACTGTAGGGCTTGCCCTTCGAGGCCTTCACGGGGATGTCCTTCGCCGCGCAGAACTCGATCAGTTCCTTGCGGCCCGGGAACCGCTCGCGGAAGGCGGCGATCCGCCACGGCGCGAGCACCTTGATGCCGGGATCGAGGGCCTCGGCCGCCAGCTGGAAGCGGCACTGGTCGTTGCCCTTGCCGGTGGCCCCGTGGGCGAAGACCGAGCAGCCCTCGCGGTGGGCGATGCCCACGCACACCTTGCTGATCAGCGGCCGGGCGATCGACGTGCCGAGCAGGTAGGTGCCCTCGTAGCGGGCCTGCCACTGCATGGTGGGGAAGGCGAAGTCGCGGCACAACTCCTCGCGGACGTCGACGATCAGCGACTTCACCGCGCCGCAGGTCCGGGCCTTGGCGAGGATCGCCTCCCGGTCCTCGCAGGGCTGGCCGAGGTCGACATAGACCGCCACCACCTCGTAGCCCTGCTCGATGAGCCAGCCGAGGATCACGGAGGTGTCGAGGCCTCCCGAATACGCCAGCACGCACCGCTTGCTCATCGTCGCTCCTTCCGGGACTCGCTCCAGGTCGCCACCGCCGGGCCGCGACCAGGAACTGGTATAGCCCCGGCCCGGCGACGGCAAAAGCGCGGCCCGTGGCCGCCGCGTGCGGCGGGCCTCACGCCTCGTGGACGACGGCCATGTTGTGGCAGCCCGGGCCGAAGCCCGTGCCCGCCACGAGCAGGATCCGCTCGCCGCGGCGGAGGCGGCCGTTGGCCAACCCCCAGGCGGTGACGCGGTCGAGCAGGTCGCTCGTGTCGGCCCAGCCGTCCATCGCCACGGGCGTCACGCCCCAGTAGAGGGCCATCTGCCGGAGCGTGGCCGGGTTGTCGCTCACGCCCGCCGTGGGCACCGCGCCGCGCCGCTTCGAGCGGGCGATGGCCGTCACGCCCGACTTGCTCGCCACCACCACGAGCCGGGCGTCGATCTCGGCGGCGATCCGGCCGGCCGCGTCGACGACGGCCTGCGTGATCGGGTGCAGCCCCTCGACCAGCCGCTCGGGGGGCGGCGGGAACTCGGCGGCCGCGATCGCCACCCCGCTCGCGTTGCGGGCGAACCGTCCCTCCAGATACTTCCAGCGGTCGGCGAGGTACTGCCGCTCGGTGGCCGCGGCGATCCGCCGCATCATCTCCACCGCCAGCCGCGGGTGCTCGCCGATCGCCGTCTCGCCCGAGAGCATGCAGGCATCGGCGCCGTCGAGGATCGCGTTGGCCACGTCGGTCGCCTCGGCCCGCGTGGGCCGCCGCGAGTGCTGCATGCTGTCGAGCATCTGCGTGGCCACGATGACGGGCTTCTGATACCGCTGGCAGACGCGGATGATCTGCTTCTGGACCATCGGCACGGCGGCCACGTCGATCTCCACGCCCAGGTCGCCGCGGGCCACCATCACCGCGTCGGCCGCCTCCACGATCGCCTCCAGGTCGTCGACGCGGCCGGCCGGATCGCCGCCGAGATCGACGCCCGGCTCGTGGTGGTGGCGAGCAAGTCGGGCGTGACGGCCATCG
>JBJTHX010000375.1:0-6275 GCA_046094745.1 Planctomycetia bacterium | reverse complement strand
GGACATGACACCGGGCTTCGAGCGGGAGTTCGTGATCCGCCAACAGACCTTCTACACGAATGAATTCTTCGTGCGGCGCAACGGCACCCTCGTGAAGATCGAGAAGCCCGCCGACGCCAACGCGTCGGTCCACCGCGGGTGGCTGCTCGTCGAACTGCGGTCGCCCTGGGCCGTCGGCGGCCAGACCTACCCGGCAGGATCCCTGCTCGCGGCCGACTTCGAGAAGTTCCTCGCCGGCGACCGCACGTTCCACGTGCTCTTCGCGCCCGGGCCGCGGACGTCGCTCGTCGCCTTCGCGGGCACGCGGCGGCATCTCCTGCTCACCACGCTCGACAACGTCCGCAGCCGGATCGAGGTGCTCGCCTTCCGGGACGGCGACTGGGTTCGCGCGCCACTGCCCTGCGTGCCGGAGGCGGGCACGGCGAGCGTCTCGGCCGTGGACGACATCGAATCCGACGACTACCTGCTCGTCACGTCGAGTCCCCTGACGCCCTCCACGCTCTCCCTCGGCACCGCCGGCGACGGCCGCGAGCCCGGGCGGCTCAAGGCGTCGCCCACGTTCTTCGAGACCAACGGGCTCGAGGTCGAGCAGCACGAGGCCGTCTCCAAGGACGGCACGCGGATTCCCTACTTCCAGATCGGCCGGCGGCTCCTGCCCGCCGACGGCTCGACGCCCACGCTGCTCTACGGCTACGGCGGGTTCGAGATCCCGCTCGTGCCCGGCTATGACCCGGTCTCCGGCGCCGCCTGGCTCGAGAAGGGGCACGTGCTCGCGATCGCCAACATCCGCGGCGGCGGCGAGTTCGGGCCGGCCTGGCACCAGGCGGCCCTCAAGGAGAAGCGGCCCCGGGCCTACGAGGATTTCATCGCGGTCGCCGAGGATCTCGTCCGGCGCCGCGTCACCTCGACGCCGCACCTGGGCATCAAGGGGGGCAGCAACGGCGGTCTGCTCGTGGGAAACATGTACGCCATGCGGCCCGACCTCTTCGGCGCGGTCGTCTGCCAGGTGCCGCTGCTCGACATGCGACGGTTCAACAAGCTTCTCGCCGGCGCGAGCTGGATGGGCGAGTACGGCGACCCCGACAAGCCCGAGGAGTGGGCCTTCATCCGCGGCTTCTCGCCGTACCACGCCATCGCGAAGGACCGAACCTACCCACCGATCCTGCTCACCACGAGCACGCGTGACGACCGCGTCCATCCCGGCCACGCCCGCAAGATGACGGCCCTGCTCGAGGGACTCGGCAAGCAGGTCCTCTCCTACGAGAACATCGAGGGGGGCCACGGCGGCGCCGCCGACAACAAGCAAAAAGCTTTCATGGACGCGCTGGCCTGGACGGTCCTGGACCGCGAACTCGGCAGCCGGTAGCGGGAGTTCCGTCTCCGTGTGGGCACGTCGGCCCCTTCGCGCACGGGTTGCACGAGCCGCGGCGGAGGCCTACACTCATTTGTCGACAGTTGATGCCTGCAACCCGGAGCGACACGACGATCGCAGACCCTCCGCCGAGACGGTCGAGGGCCGCGGTCGTCCGGCACCGATGCGCACGACGACCTGGCTCATACCGATCGTGCTTGCCGGCGGGCCGCTCGTCGGCCTGCCGCCGGCGGCTTCGGGATCGGATGCGGAGACCATTTCCGCAGGGCACCTCGAGTTCTTCGAGAAGCTGGTCCGCCCCCTGCGCGTGAAGCGCTGCTTCGAATGCCACGGCGGCACCCAGGCCGAAGGCGGCCTGTCCCTGGCCTCGTCTGCGGGCTGGAAGACCGGCGGCGACAGCGGGCCGACCATCGTGCCCGGGAAGCCCGCCGACAGCCTGCTGATCGACGCCGTCAACCATCGCGGGCTGGAGATGCCGCCGGCGGAGCGGGGGGGCAAGTTGCCTGCCGAGGAGATCGCCATCCTCACGCAGTGGGTGGCGATGGGGGCACCGGATCCCCGCGCCGGAGAAGTGCTCGGCGGGATGACCCGTGGCGAAGCCCAGGCCTGGTGGGCGTTCCAGCCGCTGCCGGCCGGCGGGTCGCTCCAGGACGGCGAGATCGACACCCTGCTCGCGCGGGAATGGGGGCCGCGGCACCTGACCCCCGTTCCGCTCGCCGACACGCGGACGCTCATCCGCCGGGCCACCTCCGACCACACCGGATTGCCGCCGACGCGCGAGGAGACGCGGCGGTTCCTGGCGGACGAATCACCGGACGCATTCGCGAAACTGGTCGATCGGCTCCTCGAGTCGCCGCAGTACGGCGTGCACTGGGGCCGGCACTGGCTCGACGTCGTGCGGTACGGCGACACGGCCGGCGAGAACACCGACCGGCCGTTGCCCCACGCCTGGCGGTACCGCAACTGGGTGTTCGATGCGTTCCAACGCGACATGCCCTTCGACGAGTTCGTGCGACTCCAGGTCGCGGGTGACCTCCTGGCGCCGGACCGCGAGCGGCGGCCCGAGAACATCGTCGCCACCGGCTACCTGGCCATCGCCCGCCGGTTCGGCCACGACATCGACAAAGACATGCACCTGACGCACGAGGACGTGATTGACAACCTCGGCAGGAATTTCCTCGGGCTGTCGCTCGGCTGCGCCCGGTGCCACGACCACAAATACGACCCCGTCACCGCGGCCGACTATTACGCCCTCTACGGCATCTTCGCGAGCACGCGGTTCGCGTTTTCCGGCTGCGAGGCCCAGGGGCAGCCCCGCGACCTCGTGCCCCTGCTCGCGCAGGACGAGATCGAGGCCTTTCTGCGGCCATGGCGGGCGCGGCAGGAACGAGCACGCGGGGAGTGGCAGGAGCGGGTGGAGGCCGCCCGGCGGTCGCTGTCCGCCGCGTCCCTCCGGCCGGCCCATCTCGTGCAGCACGGCGCGGTGAAGGAAGGGGCCGCGGTGGACATCGCCGCCACGCCGGTCGCCATCCGCAAGGGAGAGGTGCTCCTGCTCGCCGTGGAGGCGGGCGCCAGCCATGGGTCCGACAGCACCCTCGTGGAACTCCGCATCCGCCAGACCGGCGGCCGCCGGAGCGAGTGGAGCACCCGCGACGTCATCGACAGCCTCACCCGCGGCAACCCGCGGGACGCCGACGAGGCGGCCTGGTGCTTCATCGAGCTCGCGCCGGACGGGCCGGCGTTCCTCCTCGACCGGGCCGACTCGGTCGATGGCAACAGCTCGCTCAAGAAGTGGAGCCTCGGAGACCTGCCGTCGGTGTTCGTCAACTCCGCCGACCAGCAGGTCATGGCCTGGACCACGCTCGCCGCCAAGTCGTTCTTCGTCCATCCGGCGCCGGGCAAGGCCGTCGCCGTGGCCTGGGTCAGCCCGCTCGACGGTGAAGTCACCGTCGAGGGACGGGTGGCGGATGCGCACCCGGCCGCCCTCGACGGCGTGACCTTTCGGCTCGAGCACATCGCCCGTGCCGCCGCCGGCGCCGCCCTGCTGGAGGCGGGCCGCACGCTCGCCGCCGCCGCTCCGACGCCCGAGCCGCAGCCGGCGATCCCCGTGGCCTACGCCGTGGGCGATCGCGAGGCGGCGACGAATGCCCGCGTGCAGGAGCGGGGCGAACCGGCGACGCTTGGCGACGAGGTGCCCCGGCGCTGGCTGTCGGCCTTCGGCGGGGCCGAGGTGCCGCAGGATGCAGGGAGCGGCCGGCGGGAGCTGGCCGCCTGGATCACGGCCCATCCGCTGCTGCCGCGGGTGACGGTGAACCGGATCTGGGGCTGGCATTTCGGCCGCGGGCTCGTCGCATCGGCGAATGATTTCGGATCCCGCGGTGAGCGGCCGACGCACCCCGAACTGCTCGACCGCCTGGCCGTGGATTTCGTGCAGGGCGGGTACGGCATCAAGTCACTGCATCGCCGCATCATGCTCAGCGAAGCCTATCGCCGGGCCAGTGCGACGCCCGCGGACGAGGACCCCGACAACCGCTGGCTGACGCGGTTCACTCGCCGCCGCCTCACGGCCGAGGAGATCCGCGACAGCCTGCTCGCCATTTCCGGGCGCATCGACCTGTCGCCGGGAGAGGGCCATCCCTTCCCGGCCGAGAAGGCTTGGAACTTCACCCAGCACAAGCCCTTCAGCGCCGTCTACGACACCGACCGGCGCAGCGCGTTTCTCATGGTGCAGCGGCAGCAGCGGCATCCGTTCCTGGCCCTGTTCGACGGTGCCGACCCGAACGCGTCGACGCCGTCGCGGCAGACCACGACCGTGCCGACCCAGGCGCTCTATTTCATGAACGACCCGTTCTTCCATCGCCAGGCGGCCGCGACGGCCGAGCGGCTGGCGTCGAGCGGGAACGAGAACGAACGCCTGGCGAACCTGTTTCAGGCCGCCTACCAGCGCGACCCGTCCGCCGCGGAGCGGGACCGCTTCCTGCATCTCGTCGCCGGATACCCCGGCACCGCGGCCGACCGCTGGGCCGCCGTGTGCCGCGTGCTCCTGGCGAGCAACGAGTTCCTGCACGTGGAGTGAAGCCATGCAGACGCCCCCCGGCAGCCGCCGCACGTTCCTCCGTTCCGCCGTGGCCGGATCGCTCGTGTTTCCCGGCATTGTCGACACCCTGCTGGCCGACAGCGGCGACCCGCTCGCGGCCCGGCAGCCGCATTTCCCCGCCCGGGCCAAGACCGACATCTTCCTGTTCATGACGGGAGGCGTGTCGCACGTCGACTCCTTCGACCCGAAGCCGGAACTCACCCGCCGGCACGGCCAGGAAATCGAGGTCGACCATCCCGAGATCAAGAACCGCCCCGGCTACGAGCGGATCTACCTCAAGCGGCCGCAGTGGGACTTCCGCCGCCACGGCCGGTGCGGCACGGAGGTGAGCGGGCTGTTCCCGCACGTCGCCGGATGCGTCGACGACATCGCGCTGATCCGCTCGATGCACACGTCGCACTCGAACCACTACAACGCCACGCTGGGCATGCACACCGGCTCGTTCACCTTCGCCAGGCCGAGCATCGGCGCCTGGGTCACCTACGGCCTCGGCACGCTCAACCGCAACCTGCCCGGCTTCGTCGTCATCGCCCCGCAGCAGACCTACGCGGGCACGCAGGTCTATGCCAGCGACTTCCTGCCGGGGGCCAACCAGGGCACGCTCGTCGTGCCCGGCGCCCAGCCGGTGGCGAACGTCGCGCCGCGGGTGCCGGAGGACCGGCAGCGCATCGAGCTCGACGCCCTCCACGCGCAGAACCGGGATCACCTCTCCCAGCGGCCCGGCGATCCCCTGCTGGCCGCCCGGCTCGAGACCTTCGAGACCGCCTTCGGCATGCAGATGGCCGTGCCCGACGCCTTCGATTTCACCCGCGAGAGCGACGCCACGCTTGCCGCCTACGGCCTCGCGCGCGGGCAGATGACGGGCTTCGGCTGGCAATGCCTGGCCGCCCGGCGGCTGATCGAGCGCGGCGTCCGCTTCGTCGAACTGATCGACACCGGCTCCGCGAACAACTGGGATGCGCATGGCGACATGCTGACCCACGGGCCGCTGGCGAAAAATGTCGACCAGCCGATCGCCGGGCTCCTGCAGGACCTGAAGCGCCGCGGCATGCTCGACGAGACGCTCGTCGTGTGGACCACGGAGTTCGGCCGGACGCCCTTCAACAACACGGCCGACGCGAAGGGGCGGGAGCATCACCCCTGGGCCTTCAGTTCGTGGCTCGCGGGCGGCGGCGCGAGGCCGGGCATCGTGCACGGAGCCACCGACGACATCGGGCTGCGGGCCGTGGACAAGCCCGTGCACGTGCGGGACTTCCACGCCACGATCCTGCACCTGATGGGCTTCGACCATGAGCGGCTGACTT
Organism: Planctomycetia bacterium; assembly: GCA_046094745.1. GTDB lineage: Bacteria > Planctomycetota > Planctomycetia > Pirellulales > UBA1268 > QWPN01. The sequence continues at coordinate 502 of JBJTHX010000375.1, read as the reverse complement.
ACCGGCACGCCGGCCTGGACTTCCGGCTCACGGGCGTCGAGCACGCCCACGTCGTCCGCGACGTCCTCGCCTGACGGGGCTAGGACCCCGCAGCGATCTCGCGGCCTGCCGTCAGGTGAGCCCGCAGGCCGCGAGCAGCGCCCGCGGCGCGCCGATGCCGATCACGTACACGGTGCCCAGCAGCGGCGACGCGGCCGCCGCATCGAAGCCGACCTTGCGGGCCACGAACGTGGCCGTGACGTCGGCCCGCACGCAGGGCCCCGCCGCCGTGCCCGTGTCGCAGTCGAGTCCCGAGGGCAGGTCCACCGCGAAGACCCTCGCGCCGCGGCGGCCGGCGGCGTTCACCGCCTCGATCGCCGTGGCGATCGCCCCGCGCGGCACGCCGCTCGCCCCCGTGCCCAGCAGGGCGTCGACAATCCACTCCGCACCGGCCAGGGCCTCCTCCCACGCCTCGCGCGTGGCGGCCGCCAGCCGCGTCGTCGGGATGCCCGCCTTCTCCGCC
>JBJTHX010000374.1:0-4293 GCA_046094745.1 Planctomycetia bacterium | reverse complement strand
CGACGTGCACCCGATCGAGCGGCAGACGCGGGTCGAGCAGTCGGACCGCGACCGTGTCGGCAATGCCTCCCATGAGCGACGTCGCCAGGCGACGGGCCTTGAGCTTCTCGTTGCCCGGCCACCACTTCAGCCGCAGGACGTCGTTCGCGTCGACCTCGACGGCCTTGAGTGGCGCGGCGTAGACCGGCCCCGAAGTGTAGAAGTGATTGACCAGCGGACCATCCGGCGCGTTGTGGAAGAAGCGGGGGAAGTAGATGTCGCACCCCGTGCCGAAGGCGTTTGGATTCTGCGCCTGGGCATGGAACGGACCCGTGGGCCGGTCGCCCACCGCCACGCGTCCCTCGCTGAGCAGGAGGTAGTACTTGGCACCGATCCTGTGGATGCCGCCGAACTCGCCGCTGACGTCGCCCGGGACCGGTGGCAGGGCCCTCCAGGTCACGCCGTCCAGGCTCTCGGCGAACCCGAAGCCGCAGCAGGCGTAGGGCACCTTCGCCGGATCGGGATCGGCCGTGAAGTAGCCGTACAGGCCTCCTGCGGGCCGCGCGACCGTGTCGATGCAGTCCCAGCGGCCCTGCTCCTTGTACCACCGACCGTCCTGGACGAAGCGGTGCTTCTCGTCGACCTTCTTCCAGTGAACGAGGTCCGTCGACTCGGCGAACATGATGTCCTGCTTGTCTCCGAACCACTCCGAGTAGTTCATGAGCCACGTGTGGCGGTGATCGGGGGCGGGCGACTTCCAGATGTGCCCGGTGCCCATCCACGTGACACCGGGCCGCGGCCTGAGCACGACGCCATGCTCGATCCAGTGCACACCGTCGTCCGAGACCGCGAGTTCGTGGCCATCCCAGCGCCTGTCAGGCCCTGCCAGATAGAACTGATAGTACGTGCCGTCGTGGTGGTACAGCCACGTATCCCACATCTGGCCGGTCCGCCGGGGCGTGAAGAAGCCGGCCTGCACCGGCGCGGCCTGCACGGCGGCGTCCCGCGGCGCCGCATCCTGCCCGCGGGCCAGGCTGCCCAGGCAAGGCAGGATCAGGGCGAGCGCGATCGACCGCCCAGACACGACCAGCGATGTTTGTGAGGCCGGCATCGGGCAGGCTCCGCACGACTTCGTCGCTTCCACGGACCGAATGATCGTATCCGGGGCCCGGCCCGCGATCCCGTCGTCTGGACACGAGGTCCACGTGGGCGTCAGCCCTCGAGGACGAAGTTCACGAGCCGGCCGGGGACGGCCACGACCTTCGCGATCCGCTTGCCCGCGAGCTGCTCGGCGATCTTCGGGTCGGCCGCCGCGGCCAGCTGCATCGCCTCGGCGTCGGCGCCGGCCGGGACGATCACCCGGCCCCGGAGTTTGCCTTGGAACTGCACCGGAATCTCGACCGTGTCGTCCACGAGCCACCGTTCCTCGACCTGCGGCCAGGCGGCCAGCGATACGGGCGCCGGCCGGCCGAGGATCTCCCAGAGCTCCTCGGCGAGGTGCGGGGCGAACGGGGCGAGCACGGTCACGAACGGCTCCAGGAGCGCCCGCGGCCGCCGCTCGAGCGGCGTGCAGAAGTTGACGAACTCCATCATTCGCGCGATCGCCGTGTTGAAGGAGAGCGCCTGGATGTCCTTCGTGACCTTGTCGATCATGCGGTATAGTTCCCGCAGGTGCGGCTCGGTCGGGGCGTCCTCGCAGACCTGCGGGGCCAGGGCGACCGCGTCGGCCCGCTCGTCCACCACGAGCCGCCAGCAGCGGTCGAGGAACCCGCGGACACCGCTCACGCCGGTCGTGCTCCAGGGCTTCGTCGCTTCCAACGGGCCCATGAACATCTCGTAGAGCCGCAGCGAGTCGGCACCGAACTCCCGGACCACCTGGTCGGGGTTGACCACGTTGCCCCGGCTCTTGGACATCTTGTAGGCCCGGCTCTCGACCCGGATCTTCGGGGCGTCGCGAAGCACGAAGTGCTCGCCCTGCTTCTCCACCTGGTCGGCGGGGATCCTCGCGGCCGCGTCCCCCTCCTGCCGCTTCTCCGCCGACACCCAGCCCCCCTTCGCGCTGCGGTAGCCGGTGAACTCCATCTCCCCCAGGATCATTCCCTGGTTGACGAGCCGTGCGAACGGCTCGGGGGAGGAGACGTGACCGCGGTCGAACAGCACCTTGTGCCAAAACCGCGAGTAGAGCAGGTGGAGCACGGCATGCTCGGCACCGCCGATGTAGAGGTCGACCGGCATCCAGGCCTTCTCCACCTCGGGATCGACGAAGCGGGACTCGTTGGCCGGATCGAGAAACCGCAGGTAGTACCAGCAGGAGCCGGCCCACTGCGGCATGGTGTTGGTTTCACGCCTGTAGCGCCTGCCGTCGCGGTCGACGTACAGCCAGTCGGCCGGCGCCCGGGAGAGGGGCGGATCGGGCGTGTCGCCCGGCTTGAAGTCGGTGAGCTGGGGGAGGTTGACCGGCAGATCCGCCTCGTCGACCGCGCGGATCGCACCGGTCGGGCGGCCGGCGGCGTCGAGCTCGTGGAGGATCGGGAACGGCTCGCCCCAGAATCGCTGCCGGCTGAAGAGCCAGTCCCGCAGCTTGTAGTTCACGGCGGGCCGGCCGAGGCCGGCGGCGGCCAGGTCAGCGCCGACCTTGGCGATGAACTCGCGAGTGCCGAGGCCGGAGTAGGGGCCCGAGTTGACGGCGGTGCCGTCGCCCGTGAACAGCCTTCCGGCGGCCTGCGCCGCGCCGGGCGGCGGCTCGACCACCGTGACCACCTCGATGCCGAAGGCCTGCGCGAACTCGAAATCGCGGTCGTCGTGGGCCGGCACCGCCATGATGGCGCCGGTGCCGTAACTGCCGAGCACGTAGTCGGCCACCCAGACCGGCACGGGCCGTCCCGTGAGCGGGTGGATCACCGCGGAGCCGGTGAAGACGCCCGTTTTCTCACGGGCGAGGTCGGTCCGGTCGAGGTCGCTCTTGCGGGCGGCGGCCTCGCGGTAGGCGGCGATCACCTCCCGCTGGGCGGGCGCCGTGAGCTGGTCGAGCAGCGGATGCTCGGGCGCGACCACCATGCAGGTGACGCCGTACAGCGTGTCGGGCCGGGTCGTGTAGATCCGCAGCACGTCCGGGCCCGCCTGTTCGGGGAACCCCGTCCGACCGCGGGCCCCCTTCCAGGCCGCGAACCCGCCGTCGGCGGCGCCCGCCGCGGCGATCGGGAAGTCGACCTCGGCGCCGCTGCTCCTCCCGATCCAGTCGGACTGCAGCTTCTTGATGCTCGCCGGCCAGTCGAGGCCCTCCAGTTCGCGCTCCAGGCGGTCGGCGTAGGCGGTGATTCGCAGCATCCACTGGCGGAGCGGGATCCGCACGACGGGATGGCCACCGCGCTCGCTGACGCCGCCGATCACCTCCTCGTTGGCCAGCACCGTGCCCAGGGCCGGGCACCAGGTCACCGGCGCCTCCGACTGGTAGGCGAGCCGGTGGGCGTCGCGGTATGTGGCGATCGCGGCATCGCCGGCGGCAGCGACCGCGGCCGGGATCGGCAGTTCGGCGATCGGGCGGCCCTGCTGCCGCGCCGGGTCGAACCAGGTGTCGAAGAGCACGAGGAAGATCCACTGCGTCCAGCGGACGTACTCCGGATCGGTGGTCGCGAGAACCCGGTCCCAGTCGTAGCTGAACCCGAGCATCTTCAGCTGCCGGGTGAAGTTCGCGATGTTCCGCTCGGTGCTCTCCCGGGGCGGCGTGCCGGTGCGGATCGCATATTCCTCGGCGGGCAGGCCGAAGGCGTCGAAGCCCATCGGGTGCATGACGCTCGTGCCCCGCATCCGCTCGAAGCGGGAGACGATGTCGGTCGCCGTATAGCCCTCCGGGTGTCCGACGTGCAGTCCGTCACCGCTCGGATAGGGAAACATGTCGAGGACGTAGGCCTTCCGTCCGGCCGGCAGCCGCGGCGTGGCGAACGTGCCGTGGGCCTCCCACCAGTCCTGCCACTTCGGTTCGATTCGGGAGGGCGTGTACCGGGGCATCGCGGACTTCGCAGCGTGGTGGAAAACGGGCTGGATCTCGGCTGTTCAGGCCGTATGGGGCCGATTCTAATGATCGTGACCTCCCGGGCAACGCGACCGCGCCCCGCTCCCTCGCCACGATCGTTTCACGCATGCCGAACCCCGCGCAGCCCCAGACCCCGCCGCCGTCCCTGCAGCGGCTCATGCTTCGTGCCTGCCGTGCCGCTGCGGGCCGCATGAAGATGGCCGACTCGCTGGGCACACGGCTGACGGGTCGGGACCTGCTGCTGCGAATCCTGGCCGCCCGTCGCGTCCTCGAGCGCACGC
>JBJTHX010000373.1:0-8558 GCA_046094745.1 Planctomycetia bacterium | reverse complement strand
CGCTCCCGGAACCCCCCCGCGGCCCCGACTGCCCCCCGCCCTCCGCCGCCGCGCCGCCCGGGGCCTCCCCGCCACCGCCGCAGCGGTCCGCCTCGCCAGCCTCGCTGCCGAGTGCCCGGCCATCGAGATGGTCACCTTCTTCGGTGACGGCAGCCGGATCGGCCTGCCGAGCCTCGAGGTTCCGGTCGAGGCCTACCCCGGCATTCCACTGCGGAGCGACCGCATCCGCGCCCGCCGCGCCGGTCGCCGCGGGATCCCTCCGACCGCCGCCGCGCCCGCCCAGCCAGGCCTGCCCCGGGGGATCACGATCCGCGAGATGCCCGCCGCGGAGCCCGCGGCCGCCCAGCCGCGGATGCAGCCCGCCGCCCGCCGCTCGCGGGATCCCGAGATGCCGATGCCGCCCTCACCGGAGGACATCGTCCCCGGGCCGGTGCGGCCGCCGCTGGCCGAGTGAGCTTCAGCCGCCGCCCGCTTCCTTCTTCAGTTTCGCGAGCAGGTCGAGCGCGTCGGGCCGCGTGGCGAACATCGGCTCGTTCGCCAGCACCTCCTCGAGGATCTTCCGCGCCCGGTCCTTTTCGCCACGGTCGGCGAGCAGCTTCGCGACGTAGTAGGCGCCGTCGGTCGTCAGCGCGTTGTTCTGCGTGATCTGGGCGAGGATCTTCTCCGCCTCCTCCCGCAGGCCGCGCTTGTAGTAGACCCAGGCCAGCGTCGTCAGGGCGTTGACCTGCTGCGGCGAGTTTTCGCGGTACATCCGCACGTTGGCCTCCGCCATCTCCGTCGCCCGCTGCCGGGCCGACTCCTCGTCCGACTCGATGAGCACCAGGGCCAGCGAGTTGCTCGCCGGGAAGTTGCCCGGCGACTGGACGTGGGCCTCGTTTAAGAACCGTTACGCGGTCTTGTAGTCGCGGGCCACGCGGGCGATCGCCCCGCGGACGATCTTGCCCTCCAGGCTCTTGGAGTCGATCTTGAGGGCGTTCTCGGCCGTGGTCTTGGCCGTCTCCAGGTCGTTCTGGCCCAGATACCACTGGGCCGAGGCCAGCAGCACGCCGGGATCGTTCGGGGCCGCCTTGATCGCCTGTTCGATGAGCCGCTTGGCGACGTCCCGCTTCTTCGCCTCGTCGTACAGCCGGGCGAGGGCGAGCTCGGGCTGCACCGCCTTCTCGTCGAGCTTGCGGGCCTCGCGGAACTGGGCGAGCGCCTCCGCCTCCTTGCCCAACTGGAAGAGCACGATGCCCATCCGCTGGTGAGCGCTGGCGTTGTCGGGGTCGAGATCGAGCCAGCCCTGGAGCTGCTTCTGGGCCGCCTCCCACTCCTTGCGGGCCTCGGCCACGGCCGCGTTGCCGGCGAAGCAGCGGATGTCGAAGTCACGCTTCCGCTTGGCGTTCTCGGTGAACGCCGTGGTGAGCGTCGTCGCCTTCTCGAAGAGGACGGCGGCGTCGGTGATCCGTCGGTCCTGGAAGGCGAGGTCGCCGAGCATCAGGTAGGGCTCGGGGTCGCCGGTGAACTTCACCGCCATGTCCTCCAACTCCGTGCGGGCGGGGCCGAGCTGGTTCACGCTCAGCCAGAGCGTGGCCATCATCACGCCCGGCGGCGGCAGCTTGGCGTTGTTGCTCTTGGCCCGCTCCAGGATCGCGCGGCAGCCGTCGATGTCGCGGTCGCGGAAGCGGGTGATCGCGTTGGTGATGTCCTTGTTTTGGCTGTCGTCGGAGACGGCCTTGCCGATCAGCGTCTGGGCCGTCACCTGGCCGTGGGCCGTGCCGCCGAAGAGGCAGGCGATCCCCAGGACACACACGCCCATCCAACCGCACGAAGCACCGACCGAGGATCGCTTATCCATGCTGCAAGACTCCAGGACTGGTCTGACCGATCGAACGCGAAACCATCCCCGCCGATGGAGATTTTGGTACTGTAACCATCACGGGCGGGCATTGCCACAGCCCCGCAAAAAGGGCCGAATGCCATGCTGCTGGGTGCCGTCTACGAGCGGGAGATGCGGATGGCGCCGCGGAGCCGCGGCCTGTTCGTGGCCCGGGCGGTCTACTGCGGCATCCTGCTGGGGATCGTGGCCACCTGCTGGCTCGTGGTGACCGGCTCGCAGACGGTCGCCACGGTGGGCGACGCGGCCCGGTTCGGGGCCACGCTCCTGCGGACCCTCGCCCCCCTGCAGCTCGTGCTCGCCATGCTGGCCGCCGCCCTCACGGCCGTGCTGGCGGTCGGCGTGGAGAAGGACCGCCGCACGCTGGAACTGCTGCTCGTCAGCCGGCTGGGGGACGGGCAGCTCGTGCTCGGGAAACTCGCCGGGAGCCTGCTGCGGGTGATCGTGCTGCTCGTCGCGGCGGTGCCCGTCTTCGCGCTCGCCGGCCTGTTCGGGGGCGTGACGCCGGCGCAGCTGGCCCGGCTGTTCGTGGTCACGGCCGCCGCCGCCGTCGCGACGGCGAGCGTCGCCAACGCCGTCGCCTTCTGGAAGGACGCGACTTTCCAGTCGCTGGCCATCACCGCCTTCGCGCTGGCGGCCTGGACCGCCGCGGGCGAGGCGGCCGCCGCCCGCTTCGGTCCGGCGGCCGGGGCCGCGATCTCGCCCGCGCGGGCGGCCTTCGCGGCGCTCGAGCCCGACGGCGGCGGCACGCTGTGGCCGTTCCTCGGCATCTGCGCGGCGCTGGGCGTCGTCAGCAGTGGGCTGGCCATCGCCCGCGTCCGGCGTTGGAACACGGCGCAGGAGGCCCGCCGGCCGGCAACGCGAGAGTTCGCGAAGGGCCAAGCCGGACGAAGCCATGGATGGTTCGCCCGGCGCGATAGCGACGCAGGACGCGTCGCCCGGCCCGAAGCGAACGAGTTCGCGAAGGGCCAAGCCGGACGAAGCCATGGATGGTTCGCCCGGCGCGATATCTGGCAAAACCCCGTCCTCTGGCGGGAGGTCTGCACGCGGGCCCACGGGCGGGCGATGCCGCTGGTGCGGCTGGCGTGGCTCGTGCTCTTCGCGGTGGCGGTGGCGGGCGTCGCGGCCGAGGCCCGCGCCGACCGGCCCGACCGCCTGGCGGTGGCGGTGGCCGTGATCCCCATGGCCCTGGCGAGCCTGCTGGCCGTGGCGGCGATGGCCGTCACGAGCGTGACGACCGAGCGGGATCGGGGCACGTTCGACCTCGTGCTCGTCAGCGATCTCGAGCCGGGGGAGTTCGTCTGGGGCAAGCTCCTCGGCGTGCTCGTCGCGGCCCGCGAGATCGTGATCCTGCCCTTGTTCCTCTGCGGCGCCGTCGTGGCGCTGGGGATCGCCACGCCGGAGCACGGGCTGTACCTCGCGCTGGGGCTCGGCGTGCTGCTGTTCTTCGCGGCGGTGCTCGGCCTCTACGCGGGCCTCTCGCACACGGTCTCGCGGCAGGCGATCGCCGTCGCCCTGGGCACGGTGGCCTTCCTGTTCGTGGGCGTGGCCACGGCGATGCGGATCATGGTGGCCTTCGGGGCAAACTTCGAGCTGCAGTTGGCCCCGTTCCTCGCGGTGATCGTGGGCGGGGCGGTCGGGCTCTACGCCGCCCTCTCGGCCCGCAATCCCTCGCCGGCCGTCGCCTGGGCCTCCGCGCTGTTGCCGGCGCTCACGTTCGTCGCGATCACGGGCTTCCTGCAGGGCAGCCCGCTGCAGGTGTTCCTCGTCGTCTCGGCGGCCTATGGGTTCGCGACGGCCGCGCTGCTCGTGCCGGCCATCGGGGCGTTCGACCTGCTCACGGGCCGCACCACGGGCGGCACCTGACTCACTCGCGCCGCGGGGCAGGCTCCGCCGCGGCGGCCGGCGCCTCCAGCGCGGCCAGCCGGGCCGCGGCCGCCGGCGGGGCGTCGCCCTTGGCGACCGCCCGACGGTAGCTCTCGACCGCATCGGCGGTGCGGCCCAGGGCCTCCTGGGCCATGCCCTCGAGCGCGAGCACGTCGGCGGGGGTCTGGCTGGGGCCGTATTGCTCGCCGAGGATCGCCAGCGTGGCCAGGGCCCGCTGCGGTCGGTCGAGCCGCCGGTAGGCGTCGGCGGTGTCGAGCAGGATCCGCCGGTCCTCCGGCGCGATGGCCAGGCCGCGGTGCAGGTCGGCGAGCGCCTGCTCGGCCTGGCCGCGGGCCAGGGCCACCTGCCCGCGCAGGTGCCAGGCCTCCGCCGACCGCGGCGCCAGGCGGACCGCCTCGCGGGACAGCCGGTCGGCGTCCTCGAGCAGGCCGAGTTCCAGGTACATCCGGCCGCCGTCGATCGAGAGGCCGACGTCGCCTGGCGAGAGCTTGAGGGCCTCGGTGATCTGCCCGACGGCCTCGGTCCGCTCGCCCCGCTTCCAGAGGACCTCGGCGTAGTGCCGCCGGGCGTCGATGTCGAGCGGGCACCGCTTCACCGCGCGTTCGAGCAGGCCCTCGGCCTGCACGAGGTCGTTGCGGTCGGCCGCCGACAGGCCCTCGTTGCACAGCCGCCGGGCATCCGCGAGTTCGGGGGGCGCCGGGCCGCGCCGCTGCACGAGCCGGCAGCCCGATGCGCAGGCCGCGACCACGATCGCGACGATGGCCACGCGCGGCGGCAGGAAGGACGGACAGCTCACGGCAGGACGCACCGGGTCGGGCGACGAACCCCGGCCGGACTCTAGCGACGGCGGCCGGCCGTCGACAGGCAGGTTCGCGGCCCCGGCCCGGCCCGCCCCATCCTGCCGGCCTTTCCGCGATTCCCTCGGCCGTGCCAAGCGGCCTTGGCGCCGCAGGCGGCGGCGGCCTATGGAAATGGGTCTGGCGGCACGGATGTCGCCTTTCCGGCGGGGAGGTTCCTCGATTTGAGACGCTGGCTCCACGCACGACGGCTCGCGCTGCTGGCGGCGCTCGTGGCCGTCCTCGGCTGCGAGGTGCGGGACGAGTCGGCCGCGCCGGCCGCGTCGGGCTGGCGGATCCTGCCCGTCGTCGACTCCGCCCCCCTGCTCCACGCGGCCGCCGCCACGCCAACGGCGATCGAGTTCGTGGAGGGCTTCGACTCGGGACTCCGCCGGGCCGCCGAGGACGGCCGGCCACTGCTGGCGGTGTTCCGCGGGTCCTGGTGTCGGTGGAGCGCCGAACTGGCCCAGGGGGCCCTCGCCGATTCCCGCGTCGTCGGGCTCTCCCGGCAGTTCGTCTGCGTGGCCGTCGACGCCGACCGCGACGCGGCGACATGCCGGCTGTTCGGCGTGGACCGGTTCCCGACGGTGCTCGTGTGCGATGCGTCGGGCACGGAGCAGTTTCGCACGACCGGCTCGGCCGCCGAGGGCCTGGCCGACGCGATGACGGCCGTGCTCGAGGCTGGTGGCGGCCGCCGCCGGATCGCCGTGGGCCGCCCGTCCGCCGCGCGGTGACGCCCGGTCCGCTACGATGCCCTCGCGGCCACCGCCGGCCGCCCCCGGAACGCAGCCCGTGTCGCAGCCCGCCGCATCGGACCAGCAGGAGCGGAAGTTCCACGCCTACCCGTGGTGGAGTCCGCGGTTCTGGCACGGCATGCCGCTGGGCGTGTGGCTGCCGCTGGTGGCCGAGCACGGCGGTCGGGCGTCGCTCCGCAAGTGGGGGCTGATGGCGACCGTGTCGATGATGGCCGCCTTCAACTCCGCCTGCGAACCGTTCAGCGAGGCCCGCTTCCGCCGCCGGCTCCGCGGGCGGCCGGCCACGCCACCGCCGCTGTTCATCATCGGCCACTGGCGGAGCGGGACGACGCTGCTCCACGAACTGGCGATGCTCGACGACCGGTTCTGCTGCCCCAACACCTACCAGTGCCTCGCGCCCGGCCACTTCCTCCTCACCGAGGATCTGCTCGTGCCCGCGGTCTCGTGGCTCATGCCGGCGAAGCGGCCGATGGACGACGTGGCCGCCGGCTTCGACCGGCCGCAGGAGGACGAGTTCGCCCTCATGAACCTGGGCGCGCCCTCGCCCTACCGGCGCATGGCGTTCCCCGTGACGAGCCCCGACGTGCCCACCGCGCTCGACGTCACCAAGCTCCCGCCGGCCGAGCAGGAGCGGTGGCGGCGGGCCCTGCGGCGGTTCCTTGCCATGCTCGCCGTCCGCGACCCGCGGCGGCCGGTGCTCAAGAGCCCGCCGCACACGGCCCGGGTGGGCGTGGTCGCGGAGATGTTTCCGGAGGCGCGGTTCCTGCACGTGGTCCGCGACCCGTTCGTCGTCTTCCCCTCGACACTGCGGCTGTGGCGGTCGCTGCACGACGTGCAGTCGCTGCAGGTGGACGACGGCGCGACGCTGGAGCGGTACGCCTTCGCGGCCTTCGCGGAGATGTACGCCGCCTTCGACCGCGACCGCGCCCGGCTCGCACCGGGCCGGCTCCACGAACTGCGGTACGAGGACCTGGTGGCCGATCCCGTGGGCCGGTTGGCCGAGGCCTACGAGCGGCTCGACCTCGGCGGCTTCGACCGCGTGCGGCCGGCGCTCGAGGCGCACGCCCGGTCGATGAAGCGGTATCGCACCAACACCTACCGGCACGATCCACGGCTGGTGGGCGAGATCGCCCGCCGCTGCCGGTTCTTCATCGACCGGCACGGCTACGAGATCCCGCGAGAGACGGCGTAGCGGGTGCGGCGGGTCAGCCAACGCGGCGGCGCTGCTGCTGAAGGAGGCGGACCTTCGGGTCGGCCTGCATGCTTTTCGCCTCGTCGGCGAACTCCTGCGGCGTCATGCGGATGCGGCGCTCGAACCGCAGCCGGGCGACGGCCCATTGGCCGGCGGCGACGACGGCAGCGGCCGCGGCGAGGGCCAGGAACGTCGCCTGCGCGGCGGCCCAGGCGACCCCGCCGCCCGGCGACTCCGCCCGGGCGACGAGGCCGACGAGCGGGCCCGAGGCCAGCCAGGCGGCGGCGGCAAGCGCGGCGAGGCCGAGGGCGCCGCCGAGCGCGGCGGAGAGCGTCGCGACGGAGAAGATCCGCTGCAGGCCGGCGAGCGGATCGATCCGCCGCATGTCCCAGGCGGCCCGGCCGGGCTGCCAGGTGAGGCCATCGAGCAGGAACCGCACGCCGAGGCCCGCGGCCGCCGCGGCGAGCACCAGGCCCACCGTCGGCAACAGGACCGCTGCGGGCACGAGCGTGGCGAGATCGGGAACCGGCGCATCCGGCGCGACGCCACCGCGGATGACCCGGCGCAGCATCTCGGCGGCGGCGGGGAGCGTGGCCCGCCCCCAGGCGGGGGCGAGGACCAGCGCGGTGGCGGCGGTCGCGGCCCACGCGGGCAGGGCGGCGGTGGGCATCATGCCCGCGCGGCGCGCCTCCTCGCGGCGGCGGGGCGTGGCGGGCAGCGTGCGGGCGGCGGTGTCGGACATCGGTCAGCGTCCCGGGGGATCGCCCTCCGGCAGCGCGAGCGGTTCGAGCGCCGTGGCCCGCTCCACCTGGGCCCGGGCGACGATGCCGAACGTTCCGCCCCAGGTGTCGGCCCCGACCGCCACGGCGCCCATCAGCACGAGGGCGGCGAGCGTCTGCAGCATCCCCTGCCCCGGCACGAAGTGGATCGTCCGCAGGCAGACGGCGGCGGCGACATGGAACACGAGCACGGCCGTGACCGCCGGCAGCGCGAGCGACACGGCCAGCGCGAGGCCGACGCCGGGCAGCGTGGTCACGAGCCGCGCCACGCCCGCCGCGGGACCGCCGTCCACCGCCGCGCCGATCGGCAGCGTGCGGACGCCGTCGATCAATCCGGCGACGACGGCGAGATGGCCACCCGCGGCGACGAAGCCGCCGACGGCGAGCCAGCGGCAGAGGGTGGCCATGCCGGCCGCCTGGGCGTCGCCCGCGGGATCGAAGTCGTCGGCCCAGGAGAGCCCCGCCACACTGCCGAGGATCCCGCCCGCCCACGACGCGGCGGCGAGGACGACGGCCACGGCGAGACCGAAGCCGAGGCCGACGAGCGCCTCGCCGGCGACGACGAGCTGCCAGGCGCCGAGCGGCTGCGGCCCGCAGTGCGTCACCGCCAGCGGCAGTGCCACACCGGCCAAGAGGATCGCCAGCGCCGCGCGGACCCGGAGCGTGGCCCCCGGAAACACGCCCGCCATCCCCACGGCCACGGCGACGCCCATTCGCGTGGCCAGCGCGGCCGCGATCACCGGTTCGGCGAGAAGCGTTTCAATCACAGCCACGGGTCACGCATCCAAATCGGGGAGCCGGGTGGCCGGGCAAAGTCGTGGAGGTGAGCGGGTCGGCGCGACATCGGTTGCTTTCCGATCGAGGAGCCGGGCGGTCGGGCAAAGTCGAGGCGAGTTGGCGACCGTGCCTCGAAGCCGAGGCTTTGACCGCCGCCCGGCGGCTTGGGCTCACCGGCCCGCATCCGGCCTGCATCATGACGGGCTACGACCCGCCTGCCGCCGACCGGAACAACTCCACGAACCGCTCCACCATCCACGGCATGACGACGACCAGCGCCCCCACCATGGCGGCCAGCCGCGGCACGAGCCCGACGATCGGCTCGTGCACGCCTGTCGCCGCCTGCACCAGGCCGGCCACGGCGCCCACCAGGAAGCCCACGAGCAGCACCGGCGCGATCACGGCGGCGCCGGAAACGAGCGCCGTCCGCGCGAGTTCGACGAGGTCCGTGTCCAT
>JBJTHX010000372.1:0-3066 GCA_046094745.1 Planctomycetia bacterium | reverse complement strand
ACCCGGCTACGATGGGGGCATGCAGGGCGACGCCGACATCCACTCGCTCGTGGTCGGCCGGGAGGCGATGGCCTGCCGGTTCGAGGTCGTGTTCAACGTGGGCGAGGTGCCCGAGGCGACGGAGCTTGCCTGTGCGGCGCTCGACCGCGTGGACGAGGTCGAGAACGCCTTCAGCGTGTACCGCGACACGAGCGACCTGTCGATCCTCAACGCCACGGCCGCCGGCGGCTGGCAGCCGGTCTCGCGCGAGGTGCTGGCGCTGCTCGAGCGGGCCCGCGAGCTGTGCGACCGACCCGGCGGCGGGTTCGACATCGCCGCGGGATCGCTCGTGAAGGCCTGGGGGTTCCTCGAGCGACAGGGGCGGACGCCCGCGGACGAGCCGCTCGCCGCGGCCCGGGAGGCGGCCGGCATGCGGCACGTGGAGATCGACGCCGCGGGCCGGCGGGTGCGGTTCGCGCGGCCCGGGGTGGAGATCAATCCCGGGGCGATCGGCAAGGGCTGGGCGGTGGACCGGGCGATCGAACTCCTGGCCGGGCGTGGCGTGCCGAGCATGCTCGTGCACGGCGGGTCGAGCAGCGTGCGGGCGATTGGCGGCCGGGGGGCGGGCCGCGGCTGGCCGGTCGGTCTGCGGCATCCGCTGCGGCCGGGAGTGCGGCTGGCCACGATCGCGCTGGTCGACCGGGCCCTCGGCACGAGCGGTTCGGGCACGCAGTTCTTCGTCGACCGCGGCCGCAAGCTCGGCCACATCCTCGACCCCCGGTCCGGCCGGCCGGCCGAGGGCGTGATCTCGGCGACGGTGCTCGCGCCGGAGGCCGCGACGGCCGACGCCCTGGCGACGGCGCTCTACGTCCTCGGCCCGGACGGGCTGCCGCAGATCGCGCCGCCTGGCGGCGACGTCGCCGCGATCCTCGTGCTGCCGGGCGTGGCGGGCGGGCTCGCGGTGGTCACGGCCAACATCGAGGCGGGTGACGTCGACTGGAATCCCACGGCGCCGGTCGAAATCACCGCGCGTGGCTGAACCCTGCCCGCGGGGTACACTGGCGACGGTTTCGCCCGTTTCCCCGGCGCACTATCGAGCCCCATGCTGGACTGGATCGAACAGACCTCCTACCTGGGGATCATCGTCTTCCTGACGCTGACGGGCATCGGCCTGCCGATCCCCGAGGAGGTGCCGATCGTGGCGGCCGGCGTGGCCAGCAAGGCGGGGGCCCTCAAGTGGTACTACGCGCTGCCGGCCTGCCTCGTCGGCGCCCTGCTCGGCGACAGCCTGATGTACGCCATCGGTCGGTTCTTCGGCGCCAGGGTCCTCAAGGCACACCCCTGGTGGTCGGGCTTCCTCACGGCGGAGCGCGAGAAGACGATCGAGGATCTGCTCAAGAAGCACGGGATCAAGGCCTTTTTCGTGGCCCGCTTCCTGGTCGGCCTCCGCAGCCCCTTCTATCTGACGGCGGGCATCCTCCGGGTGAAATACCGCTGGTTCCTTCTGGCCGACTTCATCTGCGCCACGGTCGTGATCGGCGGGTTCTTCGGGTTGGCCTACCTGTTCGGCGACCGGATCACGGGCCTCATCCAGTCGGCGGAACGGGGCTTGACGATGGCGGTGATCGCCGTGGCCCTGGTCGTGCTGGCGGTGATCGCCTTCTTCTCGTTCCGCAAGCGGCGGATCCGGATGCTCGACCAGGACCCCGAGGCGCTGTTCGAGAACCGCGAGATCCTCCTCGGCCCGGCCGCCGACCGGATCGCCGACGCCGTGCATCTCGGCGACGTGAACCACAAAGGCGACCACAAGCCTTAGGTTGGGGATGCGCTGGAGTTGCGAGCGGATTCGCATGCCTGGAGGCGTGCGCCACTGGGGAGGACGCGGATTCGCATGCCTCGAGGCATGCGCCACGGGGGTCGTGGCGATTGTGACGGTCGTGCGGCCGCGAGGCTGCCGAATCCGGTGACTTGTCGCCCTGGGGCGACTTTGCCGTCGCCGTTTTGCGACCTAAAGAACCTGTGGCCGCAGGTCGCACCCCAGGAATCGCCGCATGACCGCCGTCTCGGACCGCGCCTCGCCCCCGCTCCGCCTGCTCGTCGTCGACGACGACCGTCGGGCGGCTTCGAACCTGGCCCAGTGGCTGTGCGGCCTTGGGCACCATGCCTCGGCCGCCGGCACCGCCGCCGAGGCGGCGCAGGCCCTCGACCGCTCCGTCTGTGACGTCGTCGTGCTCGACGGGGCCCTGCCCGACGCGGGCCGGGTCGTCGCTGCCGCGGGCGACCGCACGGGTCTCGTGGTGCTCGCCGCCGGACACGGTTCCTGCGGCCCGGCCGGTGACGCCCGGGTGCCCGCGCCCGTCCGCGATGCCGACGTGCTCGCCGCCATCGAGCAGGCCCGCGTCGCCGCCGTGTTGCGATTGGGCGCCGCCAGGGCCGCCGTGCCGATCCTCGGCTCCCACGCCACGATCCACCGCCTGCTCGACCTCGTGGACCGCGTCGCCGCCACGCCGGCCACGGTGCTCGTCACCGGTGAGAGCGGCACGGGCAAGTCGCTCCTCGCCCGTGAGATCCACCGGCAGAGCGGCCGGGCGGGGCGGTTCGTCGAGGTGGCCTGCGGGGCCTTGAGCGAGACGCTCCTCGAGAGCGAACTCTTCGGCCACGTGGCCGGCGCGTTCACCGGCGCCACGTCCGATCGCGAGGGGCGGTTCCTCCAGGCCGACGGCGGCACGATCTTCCTCGACGAGATCGCCACCGCCTCGCCGGCCCTGCAGGTGAAGTTGTTGCGGGTGCTGCAGGAGATGGCCTTCGAGCCCGTGGGCGGCGGCCGCACGCACACGGTCGCCGCCCGCGAGATCCTCGCCACGCACGACAGCCTGGAGCGGCTCGTCGCGGCCGGCGCGGTCCGCGCCGATCTCTACTGGCGGATCAACGTCGTGACGCTCGAGATGCCGCCGCTGCGGAGCCGGACGAGCGACATTCCCCTCTTGGCCGCGCACTTCCTTGCTGCCGCAGCCGCGAAGGCCGGCCGGCGGGTCGAGGGCTTCACGCCCGCCGCCCTCGAGGCCCTCGTGAGCCACGGCTGGCCGG
>JBJTHX010000371.1:0-2665 GCA_046094745.1 Planctomycetia bacterium | reverse complement strand
ACGCACTAAGCATTTAGGTGTTGGGAGGAGCGGAATTCCACGTCGGTTCTTGTTCGGAGTGGTCGTATGGTTCGTCAGACGAACCTCGCGATGTTTGCCGCCGGAATCGTCGTCGTCACGTCGGCTGCAGCGTCTGCGCAGTCCTATACATGGAGCGGCACCTCAACGAACTTCAACCTCGGGACGAACTGGTCCGGGACCAGCGTGCCGTCGTTCCCGGTGAACAGCGGAACGATGACGTTCGTCGGCAATCCGACCTTTCAGCCGCAACTCACGGCGAGCGCGACGGTGGGCGTTCTGAGTTTCGGGACGAATAGCGCCAGCCCAAACACGACGGTGCTCAGTTCCGCCAGTTCCGATTATGTGCTCGGGCTCACCGGCGGGCAGGTCGTGTATTTCGAGCACAATGCCCCGGCAACGATTTCCGCGAATCTGGCGTTCTTGGGTTCGGCGTCGGGCACGCAGACCATCGTGAGCAACGCAATCCCCGGCACGCTGTCAGGGGTCCTGTCGGGCAGCGTTGGAACATTGCGGCTGGAGGCCGGCAGCGGCAGCCGGAATGTGACGATCTCCGGCACCAGCAACTCATTCAGTTCGACGCCACTTTTTCAGGCTGGACTTGTGAATGTCACCAGGTTGGGTAACGCGTCACAAAACAGTTCGCTTGGCACCTCGGGGACGTTGGTATTCAACAGTGGTGGGTATTTGGCGTCCTCCGGCACGGGCGAATCGTCGGACAAGTATCTCATGGTCGCGTCCGGTGTTGGCGGCCTTGGAGGAGGAAGTTCAGGAAACAGCCCGGGGTTTTTCAATGCAATCCTCAGTGGCGGCGCGTCGAACCTGGGGGGCCAGACCGCCACATTGCACCTCCACGGCAGCGGTACGATGTCGGGGAAGATCACGCAGACGGTGGGGAGCGGTTCGCTTTCGGTGATTGCCGGCGGCGCCACCCTCACGCTTTCGAACACGGCGAGCGACTTTGCCGGCACGCTGAGTGTGCGCCGCAGCCAGACCCTCATCACGCCGATGTTCGGCATGACCGGGTCGGCCTCGCCTTTGGGCACGAACGGGCGCGTCATGCTCTCGCACGTTGACACCAATACAGGCGACGCCACGTTACGGTTTTCCGGTGCTTCTGACACGTCCGACAAGACGTTCACTTTGAACTTCACCGGGGGTAACGCCACGCTGGACACCGGCACGGGGACGCTGACACTCACGAACACGGCGGCGTGGGGCGGCGGCGGCGCGGGATCGAAGACAATCAACCTGACAGGTAGCGGCGTGGGTTCCCTGGCGGCGGGCCTGCCGAACTCGTCGTCTGGCTCGAACTCGCTCGTCAAGGCGGGCAGCGGTTCGTGGGAGGTCTCCGGGGCGAACACCTTCACGGGTGCCACGAGTATTCAGGCTGGCAGGCTCACCTTCGCGAAGCGCGTCGCGCTCTACAACGGCGGTACGGCGAGTTGGTTGAAGGCCAACATCAACACCACGGCCAGCGGGACCGCCACGCTCGGCCTCGGCGTGGGCGGCGCCGATGGCTTCACGAACGTCGATATCACCACGTTGATCGGCGCGCTAACGGGTGATGTCAGCACGGGCGGCATGCGGGCGACGTCATCCTGGGGCTTCGACACCACGAATACCGGCAGCACGTTCACGGTCGCCGACACGATCGCCAACACCACCACCACCGGCACCTTCACCGGTGGCGGCGCGATCGGCGTCACGAAACTCGGCAGCGGTACGCTCACGCTCTCCGGCACCAACACCTACACCTTCGGCACGCGGACGGACGGCGGCGTGCTCACGATCACGAACACGGCGGCCCTCGGCTCGGGCACCGGGTTCCTGAGTTTCACCGGCGGCACGCTCGACCTGGCCAATCTCACGCTGACCCGCGACGGCTCGGTGACGGCCACGGCCGGCCGCCTGACCAACGGCGTCCTGACGGGCTCGGCGGGCCTGACGAAGTCGGGCGGCGGCACGTTCCGGATCGACTCCACGGCCAACACGTTCATGGGCGCCACGGCGATCCAGGATGGCGTGGTGGAGGTGCCGTCGATCGCCGCCGCGGGCTTGGCCAGTTCGCTCGGCAGCGGCACCGGGGCGAACGCCACGATCAACCTCGGCAACCTGGGCACGAGCGGCACGCTCCGCTACATCGGCACGACGAGTGCCACGACGAACCGCACGCTCAACCTATCGGGCACGACCGGCGGCGGAGCGATCGAGAACGACGGCGATGGTGCGCTCGTGATGTCGAGTGCTGTGACGGTCGCCAACGGCTCCAAGACGCTTGCGCTCGGCGGCACGGGCACGGCGGCCAACACGATCGGCGCGATCGGGGAGCCCGGGACGGGCGACCTGTCGGTGGTGAAGGACGGCCCCGGCCTGTGGCGACTCACGGGCGTGAGCACGTTCGAAGGCGGCCTCACCGTGAGGAACGGCACGGTCGTGGCGACGGTTAACAGCGGCGGCGGCACGGACGCGGGCGTCTTCGGCAAGGCGGATAACTTGACCGTGGGCAACTCGGCGGTTGGGGCGACCGGCACGGCAACGCTGCTCCTGGCGCCCGGCGTGATCTCCGACAGGGTGCTGAAGGTGCCATCGACGACCGGCGGGCAGGCCGTGGTGCTCGGCGGCGAGGCGGCGGGCACGACGAGCG
>JBJTHX010000370.1:0-9550 GCA_046094745.1 Planctomycetia bacterium | reverse complement strand
GCCACCGCCTCCGGCAGGCCCCGCAGCGTGATCCGCGCCTGCGTGACGGCGTCGCGGCCGTCGATCGCCACGATGCTCTCGACCGCCGCCTCCGCGACGGCCGAGAGGGCGGCCTCGCCGATGGAACGCGGGCCGACGCGGTTAGTCGTCGCGCCCGCGACGCCCGAGAGCGTCACGACCGAGACGCCCCCGTCGTGCCGCACCCGCTGCTCGGCCGCCGGCGGCTGCACCACGATCTCGGGATCGCGGCGGGCCGAGCGGAGTTCCACCGCCGAGGCCGTGGCCGTGGGCAGGCGAAGCACGAGCGACTCGCGGCCGCCGATCGTGTCGACGGGAATCCGGCCCGCGAGCGTCACGACGTGCCGTGGCTCCTTGCCGGCCTCGGGCGCGGCGTCGAGCCAGGCCCGGTAGCCGCGTCCATCGGGCGCCGCATCGACGAGGAGCCGGCCCGGGCCCTCGTAGGCCGGCGCCTGCGCGAGGACGAGCCCGGCGCACCCGAGCGGGACGTCCACCCAGCCGCGCCGGGACTGGCGGATCGTGCAGGCCACCGTGACGGGACACGCGCCGTCGGCGGCCGCCGTCAGGTCGGCCTGGACGCGGATCTCCTCGAGCACCGCGCCGGGCGGCTGGGCCGGCCCGGGCAGGCCTTCCTTGAGCCGCAGCAGTTCGACGAAATCCTGGTAGCGGAACCCGGGCACGGGCACGAGCCGGCCCGCGTCGTCCTGGAGATAGTAGATCTCGGGCTTCCGCTCCTCGATCCGCGGCGCGTCCGCGGCCGGCGCGGTGGGTTCGGCCGCCCGGGCCGCCTGCCCAACCGCGGATGCCACGCACGCCAACGCGAAGACGAGACCGCGGACTGACGCCCGGCGGGCGGGGTGCGCGGCGGTGGCCTGCAGGCCCATCATGGACTGGCTCGACGCGGAAGTGTGGACGTGGCCCGCGGGCGGCGCGGGGACCATCCGAAGCCTACCCCGCAACTCACCGCAAAGCGTGCAACCTCCTCATTTTTCGCAGGCCGCACGACCGTCACAACCAGAACGCGCCGTAGCCGCGGCGGACGGCCCTCCGCGGGCGCCGAGCACGGCCCGCAGTTCCGCCAGGACCGTCGACGTGCTGGCGACGATGAAGGCCGGATCGTCGAGCGGCACCTCCGCGGCCGCCGCGGCGAACGGCTCCACGACCGCGCCGGCCTCGCGGGCGATCAGCAGCCCGGCCGCCGCGTCCCAGCAGGCGATCCGCCGCGCCCAGAACGCGTGCAGCCGGCCACAGGCGACGTAGGCCAGATTGATCGCCGTGGAGCCCGACCGCCGGATCGAGTGCGCCCGCGGCACCACGGCGAGGAAGTCGGCCACCGCCGGCGAGTCGGCCGTCACCTGCGGCGGGAAACTCACGGCAACCAGCGCGTCCTCGAGCGTGGCCACGCGGGCCACGCGGATCGGCCTGCCGTCGAGGAACGCGCCGCCACCGCGGCGGGCCGTAAAGCACTCGTCGCGGACCGGATCGAAGATCGCGGCGACCTCCAGGCCGGCATCGGTCGCCAGCGCGATCGAGACGCACCAAGCGGGATACCCATGGACGTAGTTCGTCGTGCCGTCGAGCGGGTCGACGATCCAGCGGGTGCCCGCGCCCGAGTGGCCCGTCGCACCGCTCGCCGGCTGGCCGGCACCCGCCTCCGCCTCCTCCCCCACGAACCCGTGGTCCGGAAAGGCGGCGAGCACGACGCGGCGGATCTCCCGCTGGGCCGCGACGTCGGCCTCGGTGACGAGGTCGCGCGGCCCCTTGTTCGTCACGCCGAACCGGCCGACCCATTCACGGAGCACGGCGCCACCGGCCCGGGCGGCGGCGATGCAGACGGCGAGGGCATCGGGCGGCGGCGTGTTGGTCATCGGCGCTCCCCGGCGGGCGGGTGCACCAGGGCGCGGTGCCAGGCGGCCATCTGCTCCACGTCGAACTTGAGCACCGCGCGGTCGTACGTGAGCAACCCGTTGACCTCGATCTCGACGTCGGTCGTCTGCGTGTAGACCGCCGCCGCCAGGCCCTTGTCGACGAGCGGCCGCAGTTTCTCGATCAGGTCGCCGTACGCGGCCCGCAGTTCGGCCTCCGACTGGAACGTCTTGTAGCCCCAGTTGTCGGCGTCCTTCCACAGGTGCCCCTTCACCGGCAGCCCGAGGCCACCGAACTCGCCGAGCACGCTCACGCGGTCGGGCAGCGGCGGAAACATGTCGGGGCCGGGGTAGGCATGCATGTCCTTCATGTCGCCCCAGCCGCGGTCGGTCCAGCCGCTCGGGCCATCGACGAGGCGGGTCGGGTCGCGGTCCTTGACCCAGCGGAGGACGTCGTTGGTGTCCTGCTGGCCCCAGCCCTCGTTGAACGGCACCCAGGCGACGATCGAAGGAAAGAATCGCAGTCGGTCGATCATCCGACCGAGTTCCGCACGAAACTGCGTCTTCTCTTCGGGCGTGAACTCCGCGTCCGCCGCCGCCTCCGGCTTGACGGCATGCTTCCGCCCCGCCTGCATGCCGCTGGGCTGGTCCTGCCAGACGAGCAGGCCGAGCCGGTCGCAGTGGTGGTAGTAGCGGGCCGGCTCCACCTTGATGTGCTTGCGGAGCATGTTCATGCCCAGCCGCTTGAGCACCTCGAGGTCGTACCGCATCGCCGCATCGCTCGGCGGCGTGAGCAGGCCGTCGGGCCACCACCCCTGGTCGAGCGGGCCGATCTGGAAGAGTGGCCGGCCGTTGAGCAGCAGCCGCGGAATCCCCTGTTCGTCCTTGCCCACGGCGATCGACCGCACGGCGAAGTACGACTTCGCACGATCGATGACGGCCTCGTCGGCGGCGAGCAGTTCGACCTCGACCTCGTAGAGGTGCGGGTCGTCGGGGGTCCACAGCCGCGGCTGCTCGATCACGAAGCGGATCGGCTGGCACACGGCGGCCGTGCCGAGGATGCACCGCCCCTGGCGCGCCGTCCCGCCCACGATCCTCACCCGCGCCGGCGCGGCGGCACCGGCATCGACTTCGACGGCGCACTCCACCTCGCCCCGCTCCGCAGTGGCGACCGTGACCAGCGGAAACACACCGGTGACGTGCGCCTCGGGCACCGGCTCGAGCCACACCGACTGCCAGATCCCGGTCACCGCGGTGTACCAGATGCTCTCGGGGCGCATCACCTGCTTGCCCCGCGGCTGCGGGCCGGCGTCGGTCGGATCCCAGACCCGGAGCACGAGCTCGTTGTCGCCCGGCCGCAGGTGGGGCGTGATGTCGAAGGCGAACGGGTCGGACCCACCCGCATGGTCGCCGAGCCGCTTGCCGTTGAGCCATGCGGTCGCGTGCCAGTCGACGGCGTCGAAGCGGAGCATGATCCGCCGCCCCGACCAGGCTGCGGGCACGGCGACTCGCCGCCGGTACCAGAGCAACTGCCCCGCGGTGACCGGGCGGCCGACGCCGGAGAGCGACGACTCGACGCAGAACGGGACGAGGATCTTCCCGTCCCAGGCGGCGGGCGGCGGGCCGTCGCCGCGCGGCGGGCCGGCTTCGCCCGCGGGCCGATCAACGACCGCGTAGTCCCACAGCCCGTTGAGCGACTGCCACGCCTCGCGGACCAACTGGGGCCGCGGATACTCGCGCCACGCGTTGTCCGGCGTCACCTCCCGGCCCCAGCGGGTGGCCAGCGGCGTCGGCGCCGGCCGCCAGTCGGCCGCGGAGGCCGCGGTGGGCAGCAGTGCCAGCACGATGAGCCGGGCGATCGACCGCATGCGACGGCATCCGCACGAGGGAGAGACGAGACGCGATTGGCGGCCCGCAGGATACGCCCGCCAAGGCGGCCGCTCAATTGTCCGCGCGTCCGCGGCCGACGACGGCGAACCCGGCACGCTGCCGACCCGCTGCAGGACGCGACCCGCGAGCCGCCACGCTACACTTCCCCGTCCGGAGTCGACGCCCGCGACGTTTCGTTTCCACAGCCGAGCTGCCACGATGTCCGCCCCGCCCGTCGCCGCCGCCCACTGGTCGCTCGACGGCCTGCTCGCCACGACGCCCGGCGGGGGACGGCTCGATCTCGACGCGCCGGGCCGCGGACTCGTCCTCGACGCCGGCCGCGACCGGATCCTCGGCGTCGATCTCCGCACGGCCTGCGGGCCGAGCGAGCATTGGCTCCGCGGTCCCGACCTGATCGCGGTCTACGAACCCGCCGACCCGCGCCGGCTGCGGGCCACGGCGATGTGGCGGCTGCTGCCCGCCACGGTGGCACCACCGGACGTCGCCTGGGAACTGACGCTCTCGGCCCAGACCTCGCTCGTCCAGAGCGACGCCGTCTTGAGCGTCGTGAGCGATGTCGGCTGCCTCGACCTGCGGAGTCGTGTCGCCGCCGGCCGCTGGACCAACGTTCCACCCGACGGCCAGCCCACGGAGGATGCGACCTGCCTGCTCGTGCGTCGGCCCGCCGCGGCCGCCGAGCCTCCCGCGACGCTGCTGGTGGCCGTGCATCCCGCCGATGCGCGGCGGATCGCCGTCCGGCGGCAAGACGGCCGCGTGGAGGTCGCCTGCTGGCTGTTCTCGACCGCGATCGAAAAGGGCGTGCTGATGCGCGGCCGTGTGCTGGCCGCCATCGGCCCGACCCACGGCGACGAGGCGTGGGCCGAACGGGCCATCGAGGCATTCGCCTGCTCGCCGCCGCCACTGACGGCCTGATCGCGGCCTGCGAGCGGCCGGATCCCGCAACGAGCTGGTCGTTTCCCGGCGTTTTTCCGCTGGCGGCAATCGGCCGCCCGGCGTTACATTGCCCCCATCTTTCCCCAGTTCTCGGCCGGCAGTGTTCGCCGTGGGCGACCGGCTGGAGGTCACGGGGCTCCCGCTGTCGCCGGTCACATGGAGGTGCCGCCCATGGCCGATCTCGTGTTCGCTTTCGACCCGGCGCTCGACCGGCCGATTCCGGTGCCCGAGGACGCGCCCCCGGCCGTCGCCGAGGCGATCGGCACCGCGGTCCGCGACGCGCTTGGCGAGGCGGTCGCGGTCGCCCAGCGTTCGCGGGCGGCGGCGCTGGTGATCTGCGGGCGGCTGCTCGACCCGTCGCGGGCGAGCCCGGCCCAGGCGGCCGCGCTGCGGCGCATGCTCACCGACCTCGCCGCCGCCGGCTGTCGCCCGGTGTTCGTGGCCGACGAGCCCGCCGCCTGCGCGCGCCTGGCGCGGATGCTCGGCGAGCCGACGGGCCTGCACTTCGTCACCCCGCTGGCGGCGCTCGAGTTCGACGTCCGCGGCCTGATCGTCGAAATCGTCTCCGCCCACGGGCCGGCCGCCGCGGTCCTCCCCGGCGAGGCCGCCGGGCCGGCGCCGCTCCACCGGCGATTCGTCGTGGGCTGGGATGCGGCCCTCTGGCAGGCCGAACGCTGGGACGATCCGCCGGCGGTCGCGGACCACGTGCATCCCGCGCTCGCCGCCGAGCCGCCGCGACGGGCCGCGGATCACCTCACGCCCACCGCCTTCGCCGCCGCCGCGGCCGCCTCGCCCGCCTGGTCGCATCCTGCGACGTTCTGGATCTGGGGCTCCCGCCGGCACGAGCGGCTGCCCGCGGGACTTCATCACCTGCCGTCCGTGCAGGCCCGGTCGGGCCACGAGCCTGCGGCCGGGTCCTGCCACGGCATCACGCTCTTCGACCGCGACCCGGCGACCGCCGCGACGGGCATCGCCGCTCCGCACGCCGATTGGCGGGGCAGCTGGCGGGAGTTTCCCACGCACCGCGTGGCCTGGCGGACCGTGTCGCTCGAGTCGGCCGGCGGCGGCGACGAGGAACTCGCCACCGCGATCTGGTCGGCGCTCGAGGCCCGGCCGGCCGCGGCCCACGCGGCGCTCGAGATCGTCCGCTGCTCGATCGCCTGCGGTACGAGCATCCCGCGGCGGGTGCGGGTGGCGGAGATCGCCGCCGAGACGCTGGCCCGCGTCCGGCAGCTGTACGACGCCAAGACGTTTCGCGTCTGGTGCCGCGAGCTCGTCGCCGACGCGGGCGAGTCGCTCGCGCCGCTGGGACACGCCCGCTCGGGCAGCCGGCCCCGCACCACGACGACGTGCTCGTCGGCGCTCGCCGACATCGTCACCACGATCGAGCAGTCACCCGCGCCCGTCAACCCGCCGGACATGGCCCGCGAGGCCGGCTGGCTGGCGCTCGAACTCGTCGAGTCCACCTGACCCCGAACCCGGCGGCGTCTGCCGGCGCCGCTCCAGCGGAGGCCCCATGTTCATCGAACGCATCGTCGCCGAGCGGTTTGGCGGCCTGTCGCAGGTCACGATCGACCGGCTCGGCCCCGGAGTGCAGGTGCTCCACGGCACCAACGAGACCGGCAAGACGTCGCTCCTCGAGTTCGTCCGCGCGGTGTTCTTCGGCTTCGAGGGGCTGTTCCGCCGCGGCGTGCTCGACCCGCGCGTGCCCTGCTCCGGCAGGCTGTTCGTTCGCACCGGCCCGGAGCGGGCCCTGGTCTCGATCGAACGGCGGCACGAGGGCCCGCAGATCGCCGGCCTGACACGGGAGAGCTACGCCGACGACGTCGTCGGCCTGGGCGGCGACCACGGCGACCTGATCGAGATCGCCGACGTCGATCCACGGTGCGAGGGCAACCGCCATCGTCTCTACCTGCAGGATCTCGTCGGCGGCATCGACGAGGCCGCGTTCACGAACGTCATGGCCTTCGGGCTCGACGAACTCCACGAACTCCGCACCCTCGAGCCGGAGGGCTGCGGGAGCCGGCTGTACGAACTGGCCAGCGGCCTCGACCGCTCGAAGGTGGCCCGCGTGCTCGGCCACCTCCGCGACGCCATCGCCCGGCTCGACTCCGCCGACCCGGCCGTGTCGCCGATCCGGGCGCTCGAAGCGCGGCGGCAGGAGGCCCTCGGCCGGCTCGCCGCGCTCGACGCCCCCGCGGTCGCCGCCGGCGGCCTGTGGGCGGAACTGGCCCACCTCGACGCCGAGATCCGCGGGATCGAGGGGCGGATCAAGGCGGCCCTGCACGACGAGGCGATCGTCCGGGGCGTGCTGCCGCTCGAGGCGCTCCACGAGGCGTGGCGGCGGACCTCGACCCGCTTGGCCGCACTCGAGGCGGCGCCGCTGGTGCACCCCGACCGCGACGCCTGGCGGTACGCGGCCCGGCGGCACAAGCGGTACGCACGGCGGGCGGCCCTGCGCAAGACGCGGCGGGCCAAGATCGCCCGCCTGCTCCGCGACCTGCCCGCCGAGACGGCCGTCTGGCGGCACCGGACGGCCGTGGCCGCCCTCTGCGAGGACCTGCCGCGGCTCGAGCGGCTGGCGGCGGACGTGTCCCGTGCCGAGTCGCACGCCCGACTCGCGGCCCGCCGTTTCGGTGAGCAGGTCGGGATCGCGGGCCTGACCCGCGTGGTGCCGATCGCACCGTTGACCGGCGACGTCGACACGCTTCCCGACGTGCTCCTTCCCGAAGGCTTCGCGCTTTCCTTCGGACCGCTCAGCGCCCGGGCCCGCGAATGCGCCCGGGCCTCCCGCGCAGTGGCCGATGCCAAGCGGGCGGTCGCCGCGGCCCGACGGGAGCACGATGACACCCGCGGCACCGTGGCGGGCGCCGGCGCCGCGCTCGGCGGCCTGACGATCGCCGAGGCGATCGAGCAGGCGAGCGACCGGGTGACCACGCTGCGTCGGCGGATCACCGCCGGCGAGCAGCTCGCCGACCTCGACCGCTCCCTGGTTCGGCTCGAGCAGGAGGTGGCCGCGAGCGTGGAGGGGCAGCTGATCCCGATCCCGTGGCTCGTGGCGCTCGGCACGCTGTTCGTCACCGGCGCGGGCATGCTGCTCTCCGGCCTGCTGCTGCCATCCGAGGTCACCGGCTCGCTCGCCTACGCCCTCGCCGCCCTGGGCCTCGCCGGCACGGGCCTGGCCTCGGTCACCACCTGGTCGCTCGACCGGACGGCCGCCGCCCGGCTCGACGGTGCCCGCCGGCAGCGCGAGATCGCGACGAAGCAGCGCGAGGAACTGCTGGCCCAGTGCGGCCAGCTCGACCGCAAGATCCCCACCGACGCCATCAACTCGCTCGACCGGCGGCTGGCCGTGGCCCAGGCCGAGCTCGACCGGCTCGAGGGCCTCGCGGCCCGCGAGGGCTCGGTCCACCTGCTCGGCGACAAGCTGACGGTGGCCGAACAGTCGCTGAAGCGGGCCATCGAGGAACGGCGGGCCGCCCGCGGCCGCTGGCGGCGGGCGCTGGAGCACCGCGGCCTGCCCGGCACGCTCTCGCCGCGGGAGGTGCGGCAGATCGCCACCCATCGCCACACGCTGCTGACGCTCGACGACGACCGGCGGCGGCTCTCCGAGGAGGCGCGGCACAAGCGGGAGGAGCTTGCAGCCGCGGGCAAGCGGATCGATGAACTGATGGTCGAGTGCGAGCTGGTGCCCGAGGCGACGCCCCTCGAGAACCTCAAGGCCCTGCAGGAGCGGCTCGACGCGGAGAAGGCCGCGATCCGCCGCCGCGGGGCGCTGACCCGCCGGCTGGAGGCGGCCCGGCGCCGCCACCGGCACGCCGTCCGGCAGGTGAAGGTGGCGGAGCGGGCCGTCCGCGAGTTCTTCACCCGCTGGGGCGTGGCCACCGAACAGGAGTTCCTCGCCCGGGTGGATCGCCGACCGGAGCACGAACAGGCCCGCCGCGAGGCCGAGATGGCGGAGACCGCCTGGCTCGACGCCCGCCGCCGCACCTCCGAGCCGGCCGACGTCGATGCCTGGCTCGCGGACGCCCACGCGATCCCGCTCGAACAGCGGCTCGCGGAAGCCGTCGCCGCGACGGGGCGGCATCGGGCCGCGCTCGCCGCCGCCCAGGACCGCCGCCGGTCCGTGGCCGCCCGCGTCGAGGCGGCCGCCAACGACCGCGGCACCGAGGGCCTGCAGGCGGAACTGGCCATCGTGGAGGAGCAACTCAGCCAGCAGCTCGACCGGCGCCGGCTGCTCGAGCGGGCGCGGATGCTCCTGGAGGAGACGCGGGCGGTGGTCGCCCGCGACCACCAGCCGCCGGTGCTCCGCGAGGCCTCCCGCTGGCTGGCGCGGCTCACCGAAGGTCGCTACGCCTCGATCACCACGGCGATCGACGAGGCGCGGCTGGAGGTGCATGATGCCGACGGCGCGGCCTGGAATCCGGAGCGGCTCAGCCGCGGCACGCGGGAGCAGGTGTTCCTCGCCCTGCGGCTGGCGCTGATCCGCGACCTCGGGCGGCACGACGTCAGCCTGCCGATCGTGATGGACGACGCCCTGGTCAACTTCGACGACGCGCGGGCGCGGCTGGCGGCCCGCGTGCTCGTCGAGTTCATCGCCGAGCAGGCGGCCGACCGCCAACTGCTCGTGCTCACCTGCCACGAGCACGTGGCGCGGATCTTCCACGAGGCCGGCGCCCACGTCCGGTCGTTCGCCGACGCCCGCCCCATCTGGGGCCGGCGGGCCGAGCCGCCGCGTCCCGCGGTCGTGGTCGTCGAACCCGTCGCCGTGACGCCGGAACCGGCCGCTCCCGCCGCACCGCCCGAGTCGTCGTCCGCCGGCGAAGACGTCTGGCCGGCCGAGG
>JBJTHX010000369.1:0-11804 GCA_046094745.1 Planctomycetia bacterium | reverse complement strand
GACAGGCCCGGGCGATGATCTTCTCGTTGACCTCGCGGGCGGCCTGCGGCTTGCTCTCGTCGGCCTGGTTTCGCACGATCCGCTCCATGATCGAACCCATCAGCGGCACACCATCGAAGCTCGTCTGGATCGTGCCCAACTGCGATTGGTTCGAGGCACTGCCCAGCGCGGTGCCGAAGGCCAGCCCCGCGGCCGAGAGGCTGACCGGCTTGCGGACGGTGAAGCTCGCCTCACCCCGCGAGTGGATGGCCGCCGGTCCGGCATCGGTGACGGTGCGGGAGTCCACCTCGCCGCGGACGAGCAACTCGAAGCGGATCCGCTCCGCGTCGGGCAGGAAGGCCACGGCCATCGACTGCTCCACGGTGCTGGTGCCGCGAACTTTGCGGCCGAGGACGAAGTCCTGCATCGGACTGGTCTTCACGGTGGCCTCGGGAAGCATCCGCTCCACGAACCGTTGATGCAGGGCGACCCGGACGTTGGGCGCGAGGTAGTGATCGGCGATCGTCCGGGCGAGGTCGGCCGCCCGGGCGGAAGGCGAGGCCGTGATCGCCCGCAGGGCGGCCGTGGCGG
This sequence comes from Planctomycetia bacterium, assembly GCA_046094745.1. Lineage (GTDB taxonomy): Bacteria > Planctomycetota > Planctomycetia > Pirellulales > UBA1268 > QWPN01. The sequence continues at coordinate 11,234 of JBJTHX010000369.1, read as the reverse complement.
CGGCGGCGTCGGCCGGACCGGAACCGGTCTCGAACCGCTCCACGGCGTCAAGCAGCCGCGCGGTCTCGGCCTCCACCTGGGCGACGACGAGCCGGTGGTCGAACCCGCTCGTCGGACCCGCGGCCGGTCGGGTCACGAGCTCCGTGCACAGTGCGGCGGCGGCCCGCCAGGTGGCCACCCGCCGGGCGACCGCCAGCGCGGCCCGGCGGGTGAGCGAGGCGAGCGGCGCGTCGGCCAGCGCGTCCCCGGCGGCCAAGCCGGTGGGCACGACCTCGCCGAGCGACACGAGCGCCGCGTCGGCCAGCGGGTCGGCCGGGCCGCCGGTGCCGAGGGCACCCTCGAGGCGGTCCCGACCCAGGCGGGCCCAGGCCGCGACATCGGCCGCACCGGCCTGGCCGCCACGGGCCGCCTGGGCGACGTGCTCGAGCTGTTCGAGGAGTCGACCGGGCGCCGGCCAGCGGGTGATCGTGGGGGTAGCAGACTCCGAAGCGGCGGGGGCGGTCGGTTCGTCGTCGCCGGCGAGGAGCGACCGGCGGTCGCCGCGCAGTCGATCGAGCAACCGGCCCGTGCGCAGGCCGCCCGGCGCTGCGTCGTTGCCCGGGCCCGCGTCGGCGCCAGCCCGCCGGTCGGTGAAAATCAGCCGCCTCCGGGCCGGGGCCAAAGACGCTGCGGCGGACCCGGTCGCCTGACCCTGATCCGCCGCCGCATCCGACCAGTTCACCCGCTCCGGGTCGTTCCATTCGTCCCCGGGCAGTGGCGCGGGTGCTGGTGGCGACTCGTCGGGCGGCCGCTCGACGGGCTCGGGTTGTGCCGGTCCGTCAGCAGCCGGTCGCACGCGGTCGACGAGCGCCTTGAGTTCCGCGGGCGGGGGCCGGTTCGCGGCCTCCGGATCGACGACGAGCAGTTCCGGCTCGGCGACCGTGATGCCGTCGAGGGCGGGAACCACCGGAGCGGTTCCCGAAGTGGGTGTCGCATGCTCGACGCGGCTCGCGGTGCCGCTGCCGGCGATCGGCAACGCCTGCGACTGCACGGCGCTGGACAGCGGGCCGTTCACCGCGGCGACGGCCAGTCGCTCCGGTGGCTGCCGCAGGGCGGCGGCCATGTCGGCGAAACGTCCCACGGCGGGCCGCTCCGCCTGCGCTGGTGCCATCGGCTGCTCGACCGCTTCAACGCTGCTCGACGGTGCCGATGCGGCAGGATCCTCGAGCCCGAAGAATGGTTCCTGCACCGGGCCGTCCAGACCGCTCGAGAGCAGGGCGGCGGTGCAGAACAGCCCGCCCACGAAAGCCAGGCCGAGAACGCTTGCTGACCGCCTGTCGCACATGCCCGCTGCCACCCCCGGTCGATGCGGGTGGCGTCAGCGCGACGCCTCCACCACCCGTGCCGTTGGATCGACAGGCACGACCCGAAAAATCGGTTCACACGCGGTGGGCCGCAGGCTTTGCCGGGGCACAGGGCGGGCGCCCGCCGAGGAGCCGGCATCCCGGGTGACGGCGCTGCCTTGGCAAACGGCGGCGTGGCAGTCGGCGTCCTTCAGGCAGTCCCGGCAAGCCGGGGCTCTTCGAGGATGGCCGTCCAGGCATCGACGAGGATCGTGAGATTGGCGTTGCGATCCACGCCGTCGAGGGCGTCGAGCGTGTGTCCAAGTGCGGCCGCGGCTGCATCCGCGTCGGCGGCCCAAGCCCCCGTCACCCGACTCCAGGCGGCGTCGGCCGGTCGCTGGCCCGTGGCCGCCTCGCGGACCGCCGCTTGGAGGATGTCGACCACCGTCTCGAGCACCAGCCGCAGCCTGGCCCGGCGCGGGGGCGCGTCCTTGCCGGCGGCTTCGACCACGGCCAGGGTGTCACGGGCGAGTTCCACCCCCGGCAGGGGCCGGCGGCCGAGGAGCTCGAGCAGCCGGCCGCGGAACTCCGCCAGGACCGGGTCGGCGAGCGCGCGGCCCCGGGCCAGGCTGCCCGCGGCAGCCACCGCCCGCCGGCGCACCGCCTCCGGTTCGACAACGCCACCCTCGCGTGCGTCCTCCGCGGCGAGGATCCGTTCCACGGCCGAGTCGGGCAGTGGCCTGAAGCGGACGATCTGGCACCGCGAGCGGATCGTGGGCAGCTGCCGCTCGACACCGGTGCCGACGAGGATGATCACCGCGCCCGCGGGTGGCTCCTCGAGCGTTTTGAGCAGGCAGTTGGCCGCCTCCTCGGAGAGATGGTCGGCGTCGAGGACGATGGCGACCTTCCGCGAGCCGAGCGCCGGCCGCAGAAGAAGCCGCCACACGAGACCCTCGCGCATCCGGTGCTCGCCCTCACCGATCAGCGATTCCAACGGGATCGTCGCGCGATCCTCCGGCTTGCCCACCACGTCGATATCGGGGTGGCTGCCCGCGGCGGCCTGGATGCAGGACACACAGCTGCCGCAGGCGACGAGGCCGGGCCCGGGCTTCGCGCAGAGGAGCGACCCGGCCAGCCTGCGGGCGAAGGTGCCTTTGCCCACGCCGGGCGGCCCGACGAAGAGATACGAGCCCGCGATCCGGCCCCGCTCCTCTGCGGCGACGAAGCCGGCGACGACGGCGTCGTGTCCCTCGATGCCCTGCCACGCCATGACGTCAGCCCGCCTCCGGAAACCTCGCCGCCACCGCCGCGCGAATCCGCCCCGCGACGGTGGCGATGTCGCCCCGCGCGTCGACGACGGCGATCGCGCCGTCGGCCCGCCCGGCCTCCGCCAGGAATCCCTCGCGGAGCCGGCGCCGATATTCGTCGCCGCGGTTCTCCAGCTTGTCGAGCGGCCGGACGAGGCGGGCCGCGGCGGTCTCGAGATCGACGTCGAGCACGACGACGAGATCGGGCATCAGGCCGCCGGTGGCCACCGCGCCTACCCGGCGGATCACCTCGGGATCGAGGCCGCCGGCGTGACCCTGGTAGACGACGTTGGCGAGCAGGTAGCGGTCCGACACCACCCAGTCGCCGCGGTCGAGGGCGGGCCTCACCACCTCGGCCACCAGCTGCGCCCGGGCGGCCATGTAGAGGAGCATTTCCGCGGTCGGGGCGACGTGGAGATCGTGGCGATCGAGAAGGATCGCCCGGATCGCATCGCCGGCCGGCGTCGAGCCGGGATCGCGGCAGGTGACCACGCCGCGGCCGCCGGCCTGCAGCCATGCGACGAGCGCGGCGATCTGCGACGACTTGCCGGCGCCGTCGATGCCATCGAGGGCGATGAATCGACCGCGACGAGAGGGCGGGGCGTCCATGGGCGTGGTGCCGGGCGTGCGGCGGTCAGTGCGGGGCCTTCGGGTCGGCCGGCGCGGGCGTGTAGCCGTGGGCCGCGAGCCAGCGCCGGCATTCGGCGGTCCACGGATGGAGTTTCGTCGGGTCGTAGGGCTTCACGCCGAGCCCGACGCCATGCGGCCCCTTTTCGTAGACGTGCAGCGCGTAGGGCCGGCCCGCCTCCTTCAGCCGCAGGGCGAGTTGCAGGATCGGCTCGAGCTTCACGGCCGCGTCCTCGTGGGTGTGGAAGATGAAGACGGGCGGCATCCCGGCGATCCGCTCGGCCGGCATCAACTCGCCCGACAGGTCGCGGACGACCTCCGCGGTGGGTGCGTCGCCGAGCAGGTTCTGGCGGGAGCCGGCATGCGTCCATTCCGCCGCCATGCTCGCCACGGGATAGCAGAGCACGCCGATGTCGGCCCGCGACGGCTGGCGATCGACCGGGTCGGCTGCGTTCGGGTCGCCATCGTCGCCATGCGTGAGGAGCGTGAGGGCGAGGTGGCCGCCGGCGGAGCTGCCGATCATGCCGAGGCGGTGCGGGTCGATGCCGAGCCGCGCCCCTTCGTGCCGCACCATCCGCATGGCGCGGGCCGCGTCGCCGAGCATGACCGGATGGCGGTAGCCCTTGCTCCCCAGTCGATAGCGGAGCACGCCCGCGTCGATGCCGAGCGAGTTGAGCCATTGGGCATAGCCGGAGCCCTCGTGGTCGGCGAGGCCGCCGTAGCCGCCACCGGGACAGATGACGAAGGCCGCCACGGGGCCCGCGGCCCCCTTGGCCCGCTCGGCCGCCCACCAGGTGAGCACCGGTACGTCGTGGTCGGCCGCGCCCCGGGCGGCCGGCGCGTCACCCTCCCAGAGCCGAATCGTCTGCGGCTCGGCGGCCGTGGCCCCCGCGGTGGCGGCGAGGGCGGCGAGGATCACAAGAATCGCATGCATGCGGAGCACTCCCAAAAGAAGCCGCCATGATACGGCATCCCACGGCGGGCCGGGTCACTTCCGGTCCAGCAGTCGGGCGATGCCGAGCGGATCGGTCGGATCGAGCGGGCCCAGGCGGCGGCAGACGTCCTGGGCGAGCGACCGCCTGCCTGTCTCCAGGAGGCAGTGCACGAGCCCCTTGGCGGCCTCGTGCAGTGGCTTGTTGCCGGCGAGCGCATAGGGCAGCGGCCGCGGGTTTCCCGCCGCCTCGACCGCCTTCAGGCACAGTTCGTAGGCCCTCCCGAAGTGGCCGCGGGCGAGTTTCGGGTCGTCCTCCTCGAGGGCGATGAGCCCGAGTTGGACGTGGGCCTCGAGGAAGTCGGGGCACTCCGACAACAGCCAGACGAGTTCGTCGCGGGCGATCTCGGTCTCGCCCGCCTCGACCATCGCCTCGACCTCCGCGATGTCCTCCCGCCGCTTGCGGGCGCAGCGCGGCTGCACGATTTCCCAAGCCGCGCCGTCCGGCCCCTCCCGGCGTTCGACCGCGATCGTGTCGCGGCCGCGGGGGGCGGAGTCACGGCGGCGGGGCTGGTCGGGGGACGTCATGGGCAACACCGGGGACTACACTGGCCCCGTTGGACCCGAATGAAAACGCGTTTGCAAGGGGCTCGAGTGACGATCGCGGGCAAGGGAGCCGGCCGTCAGAGGGGGCGTGACAGCGAGGGACCGCGGGCCGCCGACGTGGCGCAGCCGCTGCTCGCCTGGTATGCCCGCGCACGCCGCGACCTGCCCTGGCGGCGGTCGGCGGATCCGTATCGCGTCTGGGTGAGCGAGATCATGCTCCAGCAGACGCAGGTCGAGCGGGTCAAGGAGTTCTTCACGCGATTCATCGCCCGCTTTCCCGACGTACGGGCGCTCGCCGCCGCCCGCGAACCGGAGGTGCTGCGGCTCTGGGAGGGGCTCGGCTATTACCGCCGCGCGCGGCAGTTGCATGCCGCAGCGAGACGGATCGTGGCCGACCACGGGGGCCGCTTCCCGCGGACGGCCGCGGAACTCCGCACGCTGCCGGGTATCGGCCGCTACACGGCCGGCGCCATCGCCTCGATCGCCTTCGGAGCCCGCGAGCCGATCGTGGAGGCCAACTCGCGGCGGGTGATCGCCCGGCTCGTGGGTCACGACGGGCCGCTCGGCGGCACGTCCGGCGACGAGCCGATCTGGGAGGCCGCGGGCCGGCTCGTGCCCGCGCGGCAACCGGGCCGGTTCAACCAGGCGCTCATGGACTTGGGCGCGCTTGTCTGCGCGCCGAACCGGCCCCTGTGCGGCACCTGTCCGCTGGCAACGGCGTGCGTGGCGCGGCGCGCGGGCCGCGTCGATGAGATTCCGCACAAGGCCCCGCGGCGGGCGGTGCGGCAGCGGCACGAGACGGCCGTGGTCGCCGCGCGGCAGGGCCGCGTGCTCGTGGTGCGACGCGGTGCCGACGAGTGGTGGGCCGGCCTGTGGGATTTTCCCCGGCTGCCGGGCCGGGCGGCCCGAGCCGCCCGCGGCCTGGCGGCCTGCCCCCGGCTCGGCGTGCTCCGATGCGGGCCGGCCGAGCGGCTGGGCACCGTGATCCACACGGTCACGCACCACCGGATCACGCTCGATGTCGTTCGCTGCGCCGCCGGCCGTGCCGGCGTGGCTGCGGCGGATCGCCGCTGGGTGACGCCCCGCCAGCTCGCGGCGCTGGCCATGACGAGCCCGGCCCGGCGGATCGCCAGACTGTTCCAGTCGTGGCGGTCTGCTGATGCATCCCTGGGAGGTCGACACGATGGTGACCCTGCGTTGGTCGGTGGCGGTGCTGGTGGTGGCTTCCGCAGCGGCGACTCGCGGCGCCGAGCCGTCCAGGCCACTCGAGGTGCTCTACGTCACCGGTGGCTGCTGCCACGACTACGAGGGCCAGAAGAAGATCCTCGTGCCGGCCCTGGAGAAGCGGGGTGGCATGAAAGTCACGGTGATCCACGAGGGAGGCTCGAGCCTCGACCACAAGGTATCGATCTACTCGCAGCCCGAGTGGTCGAAGGGCTACGACGTGGTCTTTCACAACGAGTGCTTTGCGAACGTCAGGGACCCGGAGTTCGTGAGGGGCATCGTCGCCGAGCACGAGCGCGGGACGCCCGCGGTGTTGATGCACTGTGCCATGCACTGCTACCGGGCGGGCACCGACGACTGGTTCCGGTTCTGCGGCGTGACCTCGCCGGGCCACGGCAAGAACTACGCCTACACGGCCCACACCATCGCCGAGCACCCCGTGCTCCGCGGGTTGCCGCGGGAGTGGGCGGTGCCAAAGGACGAGCTGTACTACATCGACAAGCTGTGGCCGGGCGCGACGCCGCTGGTCGAGGCGAAGAGCGAGGAGCGGCAGGCGATGCAGACGGTCGTCTGGACGAACCAGTACGGCAAGGCCCGCGTCTTCGGGACGACGATCGGCCACGCCAACCACACCGTCGAGACGCCGGAGTTTCTCGGGCTCGTGACCCGCGGCACCCTGTGGGCCGCTGGCCGGCTCGGCGACGATGGCGAGCCGGCCGCAGTGGAGCAGCCCGAGCCCGCGGCGGCCCGCTGATCGCGGCCGGCGCCGGGCCGCTTCCGGCGGGCCGCGGTTGCATTAGGATGTGGGCGGAGCGCCCGAGGCAGGTGACCCGAACGGAAGGAGGCGGCGACGGTGGCACGCGCGGCACTGGCACTCGAGGACGGCACCGTCTTCCACGGCGAGTCGTTCGGCGCGAAGGGCACCGTGTCGGGCGAGGTGTGCTTCAACACCTCGATGACCGGCTACCAGGAGATCCTCACCGACCCCTCCTACCGCGGCCAGATCCTCACGATGACCGCGCCGCAGATCGGCAACTACGGCGTCAACGCCGCCGACGTCGAGAGCGGCACGCTCCAGATGGCGGGCTTCGTCGTCCGCGAGGCGAGCCGGATCGCGAGCAACTTCACGGCCACCGGCACGCTCGGCGACTACCTCGCCCAGGCCGGCGTCGTGGGCATCTCCGGCATCGACACGCGGGCGCTCGTGCGGCGGCTGCGGATCCGCGGCGCGATGACGGGAGTGCTCTCGAGCGAGGTGCTCGACGATGCGCGGCTGGTCGCGATGGCGAAGGCCGCGCCGCCGCTGGTGGGCCGCGACCTCGTCGCCGAGGTCATGCCCGCGGCCCGAAGCGAATGGGTGGAGCCGCTCGACGAGTGGGCCACGCCCCTGCCGCAGCCCGCCGAGGGGGGCGTGATGCCGGAGCGGCCGCCGGTGGCGGCCTTTTCCAAGCACGTCGTCGCCCTCGACTACGGCATGAAGTGGAACATCGCCCGGCATCTCGCGAGCGCCGGCTGCCGCGTGACCGTCCTGCCGGGCCGGGCCACGGCGGCCGAGGTGCTAGCGCTCGCCCCCGACGGCGTGTTCCTCTCCAACGGGCCGGGCGATCCGGAGGTGCTCACCGGCTGCGTGGAGACGGTCCGCGGCCTCGTCGGCAAGGTGCCGATGTTCGGGATCTGCCTCGGCCATCAGTTGCTCGCGCTCGCCTGCGGCGCGAAGACGTTCAAGCTCAAGTTCGGCCACCGCGGGGCGAACCAGCCGGTGCTCGACCTGGAGACCGGCAAGGTGGAGATCACGTCGCAGAACCACGGGTTCGCCGTGGACGAGGCGACGCTGCCTTCGGACCTGGTGGTCACGCATCGGAACCTCAACGACGGCACGATCGAGGGCCTGCGGCACCGGGCGGCGAACGCCGCGAGCGTGCAGTACCACCCGGAGGCGGCCGCCGGCCCGCACGACTCGGCCTACCTGTTCGACCGGTTCCGCGGGATGATGGCCTGACGCGGCGCCGAGGGCCGGTTTTGGGCCGCAAGACGGGTTTTTTTGACAACCCCCGGGCGTGTGCCAGAGTTTTCCGAAGGCCCGGGCTGCATCCCGGACCCTCCCGTCGTGCCCCGGCGGCCCCAGCCTCTGCAGCCCCTTTCCCGGAGATTCTCTCCATGTCCTCGTTCCTTCGTGCCTGCGCCTGCTGTGGCCTCGCCGCCGCGATCGCCCTGGCCTGCGGCCTCCCGGCCGACGCCGGTTTCGGCCACCGTCACCGTCTCGAGCCCGGCTGTGCCGCGGTCGAGCCGGGCTGCTCTGCCTTCGAGCCCGCCGCCTGCATCGAGCCGTCCTGCGGCTTCGAGCCCGGCTGCGGCGCCGAGACCTGCTGCCCGACGAATCCCTGCATCAAGTACCGCCACAAGCACGCCCACCACCACAAGCACTGCGGCTGCTGCCCGGAGCCGACCTACGAGACGGTCCTCAATCCGGTCAGCCCCGAGACCTGCCGTGCGGTGGCCGTGCCGGTCTGCCTGCCCGCGTGCTGCCAGGGCTGCCCCTGCGAGACCTCGCGGTGCACGCTCTTCGGCTGCGGCCAGGTGCGGTACGACTACGCCTGCAGCTGCAGCGTGATCGTCCGCTTCCAAAAGTGCGGCGACATCTGCGTCACCTACGTCGGCTTTTGAGCTGCTGTGGCGGCTCAAAAGCCGCCTCACGCCTGCTTGAACAATCGGCCCGGCCGGGGTTCGCCCCGGCCGGGCATTTTTGCTGTTTGGGGGTTCGCTGTAACGAAACCGGCGGCCTGCCGTCATCCTGGTGGCCGGGCCACGATCGGCCCGCCGCGGGCCGCCCGGGCCCGTGGCGATCCTCCGAGGAGCGGATTCATGGACGCGACCAGCGACGAGCATGGCTGGATCCTGGCGGCCGTCGATGCCCACGAACTGCCGCTCGGGCGGTATGCCCGGCGGCTCCTCGGTGACGTGGACCTGGCCGCCGACGCCGTGCAGCACGCCTTCGTGCAATTGTGCGGGCAGTCGCGGGCCACGGCGGGCGAGAACCCCGCCCCCTGGCTGTTTCGCGTCTGCCGCAACCGGGCCCTCGACCACCTGCGGCGGGCCGGCCGCGAGCAGACGCTCGTCGAGGCGGGCACCGCACACGCCGCGGGCGTGAGCGAGCAGCCGGCCGTCGCCGACCGGGCCGCCGATCCGGCCGCGGCCGTCGAGCAACGCGAACTCACCGCCCGCCTCCGCGACCTGCTCCGCGAGCTGCCCGCGCCACAGCGGGAGGCGATCGACCTGTGGTGCGAGGGTTTTACCGCCAAGGAGATCGCCGTGATCACGGGCCGCACGGAAGGGAACGTCCGCGTGCTCACCCATCGCGGGCTCACGGCGCTTCGCAGTCACCCCTCGATCCGCGGCCTGCTCGCCGCCCAGGGCACGACCTGACGAGTCACACCACCCGCGCACTGTTTGCCAAAGGAGACCGAGATCATGAACAACGACGCCGCCCAGGCCCGCGAGGACCGCGACGTGCTGCTCACCGCCTACGCGCTCGGCGAGTTGGCGGGTAATGACGTGGCCGCCGTCGAGCGGCTGCTCGCCGACCCGGCCGCCGCCGCCGCCCGGGCCCACGTGGCCGAGGTCCGCGCGACAGCCGCGGCCCTCAAGGCGGCCCGCGGGGCCGAGATGCCCGACCGCTCGGCCGACCTGCGGAAGGCCGTGCTCGCCGCCGCCGTGCGGAGTCGGACCGTAACGCCGCCCGACGCGCCGCGTCCCCGGCGTTCCGGCAGCCTCGGAAAGTGGGTCCTGTCGCTCGGCTCCTGCGCGGCGGTGGCACTGGTGGCGGCAGGACTTCTTCTTCCGGCCGTGCAGTTCGCCCGGGAGGCGGGTCTCCGGCAGGTGGCATTCATGATGGATCACGAGGCTGGTGCCAGCGGACCGCTGGAGCCAAGCAGTCCGGGCAGGGTGCCAGCGAGTCAGGCCGCAAGCGATGTCTTCGCGATCGAACTCGAAGAGTTTGCGGAAGCAGAAACAGCCAACGAACTTGGAATGCCGGTGGCCGGTCGTTCCGGCGGCGGCTACGGTGGCCGCAGGACCGCCGGCTGGCCCGCCGACGCGGGCGGCGGCGGTGGCGATACCGACAGCGCCGTTGGCAAGGCTGTCCGTCGTCTCGAGGCCGGGCAGTCCGGCGAAAGTGAAGTCATCCCCAACACCGAGCGCTACAACCGCTTCACCGAAAACCGGTTCCGCGCCGTCGGCGAACAGCCGCTCTCGACGTTCTCCATCGACGTCGACACGGCCTCCTACGCCAACGTCCGCCGCTTTTTCTCGGCCGGCCGGCGGCCGCCGCGGGACGCCGTGCGGATCGAGGAGCTCGTCAACTACTTCCGCTACGACTACCCGCAGCCGAAGGGAGCCGAGCCGTTTTCCGTGACGGTCGATGCGGCCGCCTGCCCATGGCGGGCCGGCCACCGGCTCGTCCGCATCGGCCTGCAGGGCCGCGACGTGGCCCGCGACGCGCGGCCGGCGGGCAACCTCGTGTTTCTCGTGGACGTGTCGGGCTCGATGGACGATCCCGACAAGCTACCGCTCGTGCAACGGGCGCTGGCGATGCTCGTGGACGAGCTCACCGAGAACGACCGCGTGGCGATCGTCACCTACGCCGGCAACGCCGGCCTCGTGCTCCCGTCCACGAGCGGCGACCAGAAGCGAAAAATCCGCGCGGCCATCGAGGCCCTCCAGGCCGGCGGCTCGACGCACGGCAGCGCCGGCATCAACCTCGCCTACGAGCAGGCGGCCGAGCGGTTCATCCAGGGGGGCGCCAACCGCGTCATCCTCTGCACCGACGGCGACCTCAACGTGGGTGTGACCAGCGACGAGGCGCTCGTCGACCTCATCAAGCGGAAGGCGGCCGGTGGCACGTTCCTGACGGTGCTCGGCTTCGGCTCGGGCAACCTGCAGGACGAGAAGATGGAGAAACTCGCCGACAACGGCAACGGAGTCTATGCCTACATCGACGGCGTCCGCGAGGCGCGAAAGGTGCTCGTCGAGCAGCTCACGGGCTCCACGATCGCGATCGCCAAGGACGTGAAGATCCAGGTGGAGTTCAACCCCGCCCAGCTGGCCTCCTACCGGCTGCTCGGCTACGAGTACCGGGTGCTGGCCGCCGAGGATTTTCGCCACGACAAGCAGCACGCCGGCGAGATCGGCGCGGGGCACACCGTCACGGCCCTCTCCGAG
>JBJTHX010000368.1:0-4325 GCA_046094745.1 Planctomycetia bacterium | reverse complement strand
CTCCAGTACCACTGGCAGAAGCTGGAGCCCGAGCAGAAGTACACCGACCTCATCCGGCGGCTGGCCAGCGATCTCGGCAACCGCACCTTCGACTCCTCGCAACTGCTGCGGCCCGACGCCGCGGCCGCCGAGCGGGCGTCGTACAAGCGGCTCGACCTGGCGGTGCTCGATTATTTCCTCGGCCGAGCAACGCCAGCGGCGGCCGCTGCCGGCGAGGGGGGCGAATACCGTGAGTTCCGCACGGAGGACAACTCCGAGTACCACTACTACCAGCCGATCCGCGCCAAGCAGAACTGCCTGGTCTGCCACGAGTATCGCGGCGGGGAAGTCGGCGCGGCGGCGGCCGCGTCCGGCCGCGAGCGGCTCGCCGAGAACGACCTGATGGCGGTGGTCAAGGTGGTGATGCCCGACAAGGCGACCCAGGAGGCGATCAACCTCAACCGGGCGATCCTCCTGGCGACCGCGATCATGACCGTCTTCCTGGCCATGCTCGCCGCCTACGCCATCGTGCGGTACGTGATCGTCAAGCCCCTGGAACACCTGCGTGACGTGAGTGACGAGATCCGCCGCGGCAACGTGCAGGCCCGGGTCGAGATCCACACCGCGGACGAGTTCGAGGAGCTGGGCGTGGCCTTCAACCGCATGCTTCGCGGCCTGATCGACTCCCAGGAGGAGCTCCGCAAGACCAATGCGGCGCTCGACGGCAAGGTCGACGAGTTGGCGCAGGCCAACCTCAACCTCTACGAGATGAATCGGCTCAAGGGCGACTTCCTCGCCACGATGAGCCACGAGCTGCGGACGCCGCTCAACAGCATCATCGGCTTCTCCGACGTCCTCGGGTCGATCCAGTCGCTGGACGAGAAGCAGCGGCGGTACGTCGACAACATCCGCACCTCGGGGCGGATGCTCCTGGAGATGATCAACGACATCCTCGACCTGGCCAAGATCGAGGCCGGGAAGATGGAGGTGCGGCCCGCGCCGTTCCGGCTGGAGGCGGTCGTCTCGGCGCAGTGCGACATGGTGCGGCCGCTGGCGGAGCGGAAGCGGATCGACCTGTCGCACCACGTCGGCCCGGGCCTGGAGGCCGTGGAGCAGGACCAGGCGAAGGTGCAGCAGATCCTGGCGAACCTGCTCTCCAACGCGGTGAAGTTCACGCCCGAGGGCGGACAGGTGGAGGTGCTGTCCCGGGCGGAGGCCGGCGACGGCGGGCCGCCCGCGGAGTTCGTGCTCGAGGTGCTCGACACGGGCGTGGGCATCGCCGAGGAGGAGCAGCAGACGATCTTCGAGAAGTTCCGCCAGGGCCGGGTCTTCCAGCAGGGGGACGACGCGATGACGCGTGAGTATTCCGGCACGGGTCTCGGCCTGTCGATCGTCCGCGAACTCTGCCGCCTGCTCGGTGGCGACGTGGCGGTGGAGAGCCAGCTCGGCCGGGGCAGCCGATTCGTGGTGCGGCTGCCGCTGCGGCTGCGGGCCGCGGAGGCGGCGGGCGGCGGCCCGCCGGCCGCCATGCCGGCGGCCCGCGCGGCCGGGTGAGCGAGCGGGCGACATGGGAGGGCCGCGGATGCCGCAGGAAGACGACGATGCCGAGGTGGTGCTGTTCACGGACGGGGCCTGCAGCGGCAACCCGGGCCCCGGCGGCTGGGCGTTCATCCTCCGCCACCCGGGCAGCGGCCGCGAGACGCACGACTCGGGTGCCGATGCCGAGACCACCAACAACCGCATGGAGCTGATCGCGGTCGTGCAGGGTCTCCGGCAGCTGAAGCGGCCGACCGTGGTCGAACTCGTGACGGACAGCGTGTACGTGGGCACGGGATTGTCCGAGTGGCTGCCCCGTTGGAAGCAGCAGGGCTGGCGGCGCAAGGAGAAGGGCCGCCTCGTGCCGATCAAGAACGAGGACCTGTGGCGGGAGCTCGACCGCCTCGCGACCTCCCACACGATCCGTTTCGCGCACGTCGCCGGCCATTCGGGCCACCCGGAGAACGAGGCCTGCGACCGGATGGCAGTCGCGGCCTACAAGCGGCTGCAGGGACGCGCATAGCAGACCGCGGAACACGACTGCTCCGCCGGCTTGCGAATCCGCTCCGTCGCACCATGACCCGCATTCGCACACCTGGAGGTGTGCGCCCCATGGGGCTGGCAGCTCCACCGACGGAAGCCGTCGCCGCGTACACTCTGGGCATGACCGCACCGTCCTCCGATCGCGAGCCCAGTCTGGCGACCCCGCTCGAGCGGCTGCCCGGGGTGGGCACGGCCCGGGCCGAGAAGATCGCCAGGGTCGGGCTCGTCACCGTGCGCGACGCGGTGATGCACTTCCCCCGGGAATACCGCGACTTCTCCGGGGCCCATGCCGTCGCCGATCTGCGGGCCGGCGAGCATGCATCGGTCGCCGGCGAGGTCGTCGACGTCGCCGCCCGCACGCTGTTCTCCGGGCGGCACATGCTCACCGTCCGCGTCGCCGCCGCCGACGGCACCGTGCGGGCGGTGTGGTTCGGGATGCCCTTCATGGCCAAGCGGTTCGCGAAGGGCATGCGGGTGGTCGTCGCCGGCCAGCCGCGGCACAAGGCGGGCGGCTGGGAGTTCGCCCACCCCGACGTCCGCTGGCTCGGCGAGACCGAGGAGGCCCATGCCTCGGAGTGGCTGGCCGTCTATCCGCTCGCCGAGGGCGTGCAGCAGGCCCAGGTGCGGATGGCGGTGCAGGCAGCCCTCGGCCATGCGGCCGGCATCGTGCCGGAGGCGCTGCCGGCGGACATGCTCGCCGCCAAGGGACTGCTGCCGATCGACAGGGCCCTGCGCGAGATCCACGCCCCGTCGGCTGTCGGCATGATCGACGCCGCCCGGCGGCGGTTCGTCTACCAGGAACTGTTCATGCTGCAGCTCGCGCTGCGGATGCACCGCCGACGGCAGCAGGAGCGGCGGCTGGCCCCGCCGCTGCCGGTCGACGCCCGGCTCGACGCCCGGATCCGGGCCCGCTTTCCCTTCGAGTTCACGCCCGCCCAGCGGCGGGTCTGCGGCGAGATCGCGGCCGACCTGGGCCGGACGGAGCCGATGAGCCGGCTCCTCCAGGGCGACGTGGGCAGCGGCAAGACGGCGGTCGCGATCTACGCCATGCTCGCCGCCGCCGCCACGCCCGTCGGCGGCGCGGACGGCGCGGCGGCCGCGAGCGGGGACGGCCGGCCGCAGCGGCACCAGGCGGCGATCATGGCCCCCACGGAACTCCTGGCCAGACAGCACATGGCGACGCTCGAGCGGCTGCTCGCCGGCTCGGAGACCGAGGTCCAGTTGCTCGTCGGCGGCCAGCCGGCCCGGCAGCGGGAGAAGATCCTCGAGCGGATCGCCGCGGGCCGCACGGCGATCGTCGTCGGCACGCAGGCCCTCGTCTTCGGCGCGGCCGCGTTCCCGCATCTGGGGCTCGTCGTCATCGACGAGCAGCACCGGTTCGGGGTGCTGCAGCGGGCCACGCTCCAGCGGGGCGCCGCCGAGCCCCACACGCTCGTGATGACGGCCACGCCGATCCCGCGGACGATCGCGCATGCGGTGTACGGCGACCTCGACGTCTCGGTGCTCGACGAGCAGCCTCCCGGCCGCCAGCCGGTGGCCACCTACCGCGTCGGCCCCGACGACCTCGAACGCTGGTGGGAGTTCTTTCGCCGCAAGCTCCGCGAGGGCCGCCGCGGCTACGTCGTCGTGCCGGCGGTCGAGGAGTCGAAGCGGGACCTGGCCAGCATCGCCTCGGCCTACGAGGAACTGGCCAACGGCCACCTCGAGGCGTTCCGGCTCGGGCTCGTGCACGGGCGGATGAAGGCCAAGGAGAAGGCCGCGGTGATGGAGGCCTTCCGCGGTGGCGATCTCGACGTG
Organism: Planctomycetia bacterium; assembly: GCA_046094745.1. Lineage (GTDB taxonomy): Bacteria > Planctomycetota > Planctomycetia > Pirellulales > UBA1268 > QWPN01. The sequence goes on along the minus strand of JBJTHX010000368.1, from coordinate 470 downwards.
CTCGTGGCGACGAGCGTGATCGAGGTGGGGATCGACGTGCCCGAGGCCACGCTGATGACGATTCTCGACGCCGAGTCGTTCGGCCTGGCCCAGCTCCATCAGCTCCGCGGCCGCGTGGCCCGCGGCGCAACGCAGGGCATCTGCGGCGCCGTGACCGGCGTGCAGACCGAGCCGCATCCCCGCGTCGACGCCTTCGTGGCCACGACCGACGGCTTTCGGCTGGCCGAGCAGGATCTCATCCTCCGCGGTCCCGGCGACCTCGTCGGCACGCGGCAGAGCGGGGCCCCGCCGCTCTACCTCGCCGACCTGCTCCGCGACGGCTCGGTCGTGGCCGAGCGTGCCGCCCCAGCGGTCCACGATCAGCTTCTTGAGCCGGTCGAGCGTCGGATCGGCCAACTCCGGGTCCGACTCGAACAGGGCGAGGGCGTCGCGGCGGGCCTCGGCCACGACCGAGCCGTCGCGGAGCAGGT
>JBJTHX010000367.1:0-4149 GCA_046094745.1 Planctomycetia bacterium | reverse complement strand
GGTTGCGCGGCCGGCGGGCTCGCCGCCTCTACCCCCTGGCGCTCCTGCGTCGCCGGCAGGAGCGCCGGCCGCCGGCGCCCGCTCGGCCGCGGCTGGCGGATCTCCACGCGATACACCCCCGGCTCCGCCGGCTGGTTCCGGGTGATCTGGTAGCGGCCGTCCTGGATCGGCGCCCAGGCCGCCCGCCGGCCCCCTTCCGGGGCCAGGAAATAGATCGTGCCGCCACTCACCGGCCGGCCCTGGAATCGCACGGTCCCCTCGACGGTGGTCGGCGGCGGGCCGCAGCCCACGGCGGCCGCGAGCAGGCCGGCGAGGACCGGCGGGCGGCGCCGGCCGGTGGTCAACGACATGGACGCGGGCATCGGGAACCTGACTTCGGGGTCAATCGCTGAACGTGGCGGTCTCGCGGTTGGCGATCGTGGCGGCGGCCTGCCAGACGGGGAGATCCACCGCGTCGCCCACGAACCGCAGGCTCGCGTCGGCGCACGCCACCATCACGCCGCCGGGATGCCGGCTGCGGGCCACGCAGGACTCGGTGACACCCTCGATCGCCGGCGTGTAGGGCAGGTTGCGGCCCGGGTCGTTGCGGCACCAACCCGTCCAGGGATGGCACCGGTCCGGCAGCTGGCTGTTGGGGGGCCACTCGGCGTGGCAGAACGCCCCGCAGGCCTGGTCGGACCAGACGAACCCCCGGACCTCCTGCGACCCGCCGGTGAGCCCCTCGGTGACGGCCATCGTGTTGCTCGCCCCGTCGCGGATGTGGGCCACCCGCGTCACGCGGTTGATGTCGAACATCGCCCACACGCTGCGGGGCGGGGGTGGATCCCGCGGGAGCGCCGTGTACGAGTGGGAAAAGCTCAAGTCCGAGGCCTGCCGTCCGTTGAAGACGGCGAAGTAGTTGTTGCGCGGCAGGCCGACAAGAGAGATCGCCGGGAGATTGGTGCCGCCGTAGCCGTCGCTCGGGCAGAGCATGAGCGGCTGGCCGGCCGTGAGCACCGAGGCGCTGGGCTCGGTGGTGAAGATCACGGCCGGCAACGAGTCGTTCCGGATCTGCGCGAAGTCGATCTTCCCGAAGAGCGAACTCTGCTCCACGTATGGCAGCGTCTGCATCCAGACGTTGATCCGCGGCGCTGACGGTGTCTTGATGATCGAACCGGTCGGGAAATGGCCGTTGGCCGAATCGAACTGCTGCAGGGCGAGGCCCAGTTGCCGCAGGTTGTTGCCGCAGTGCGCCCGGCGGGCCGCCTCGCGGGCGGCCTGGACCGCCGGCAGCAGCAGGCCGAGGAGGAGGGCCAGGATCGCCACCACGGCGAGCAGTTCGACGAGCGTCAGCCCGCGCCGGCTCACCGGGCGGCACGCCGCCGCAGGGCCCACGCGGCGCCGCCGAGCCCCAGCAGGGCCAGCGCCGCGCTGCCCGGCTCGGGGACGACGGTGGCGCTGAGCATTTCGCTCGGCGACAGGGCCGTGTTCGAAATCCGCACCTCGTCGATCTGGCCGATGAAGGCCGATGCCTGCATATCAGCCGGCGCCATAGACACGGGGTCGTTGCCGATCGCCGCGTGATAATTGCTGGTGACGAACCCGGTGAAGCTGGCGCTCGCGACCTCCGCGCCGTTCACGAAGAGTTTGGCCAGGGAGCCGTTGTAGGTGGCGGCGACGTGATACGTGGTGTTCGCCACGAAGTTCGCCTGGTATTTGACAACCTCCGCGAATCCCGATGGGCCCATCAAGAAGAGCCCCAGGTCGTCTCCCGTGCCTCCGAAGAGAGGCCCCAGGCCGAAAGACAGCGTGAAGGTCGAAATGCCCCCAGCATTTCGCTGGCGGAAGATGCCCTTGTAGTTGGTGTCGAAGGCCGTCGGCCGGATGAAGGCCTCGACGGTGAAGTTCGACTGGATGGCGTTGGTCATGGCCGAGGCGGGCAGATAGACGCCCTGGCCGTGGGTCCCCACGTTGTTGTTCAACGCGAAGTTGTTCGGGGAGGGCAGATTCACCAGGCTGCCGGCATTGGGATAGGAAGAGACGGGTGTCGTGGTGTACGAGGGCAGAGTCCCGGCCGAATTATACGCCTGTCCCGTACGGTTGTTGCCCGACGAGTCGAAGACGGCGTTGCCCACCTGCTGGCCGGCGGAGACGGCGCTGCCGTTCTCGGTCTCGAACCGCCAGTAGGCGGTCACGTCCGCCGCGGCGGTGCCGCCGGCGAGGGAGACGAGGACGCCGATCACCAGGCACACGGCACGCGGTGCAACAGCACGCCTGTTCATGAACAAACTTCCGGTCGAAGTGCCGAAGAACTCCCACTCCCGACACTTCCCAAATGATATCGCGGCACCGCATCCGGTGGCAAGGATCCGGCCCGGACCATCGAACGGTAAAAAAAGCCGCAACAGGAAAGTGCACGATCCTACCACGAAATAGTAGCAGACTATCGCGATGCCGCTGCCTCGCGGGCCGTCAGGAGACGAGGTCGCGGATGACCCGGCCCTTGACGTCGGTGAGCCGCATGTCGCGGCCGCCGAAGCGGAACGTGAGCCGCTCGTGGTCGACCCCGAGTTGGTGCAGGATCGTGGCGTGGATGTCGTGCATGTCGAGCGGGTTCTCCACCACGCCCATGCCCATCTCGTCGGTGGAGCCGTAGGTCATGCCCCCGCGGAAGCCGCCGCCGGCCAGGCAGACCGTGTAGCCCGAGACGTGGTGGTCGCGGCCGTCGGCCCCGGCGGAATGGGGCGTGCGGCCCATCTCGCCCGCCCAGAGCACGATCGTCTCGTCGAGCAGGCCGCGCTGCGCGAGGTCGGCGATCAGGGCCGCCACCGGCTGGTCGGTGATCCGGGCGTTGCCCTCGTGACCCCGCTTGAGGTCGCCATGCTGGTCCCAGGGGGCGTTGTTCTTGGCGAAGACCATCGGGCAGGTCACCTCGACGAACCGCACGCCCGCCTCCACGAGCCGGCGGGCCCGCAGGCACTGCAGCGCGTAGAACTTCTCCGGGTCGGTCGGCCGGTCGAGGCCGTAGAGCCGGCGGGTGGCCTCCGTCTCCTGCGACACGTCGCACACGTCGGGGATCGTGGCCTGCATCCGGGCCGCCGTCTCGAACGGGCGGATCGCCGCCTCGAGCGCGGCCGCATCGCCGGCCGGCGCGGTGGCCAGGCCCTGCTCCCGCAGGAAGGCGAGCTTCGCCCGCTGCACCTCCGGCGGGTCGGCGGCGACGATGTTGTCGACCGCGGCGCCCTTGGCCCGCACCATCGTCGCCTGGCAGGTGGCGGGGAGGAAGGCGGAGGCGAAGTTCTGGAAGCCGCCGTTGGGCACCCAGTCGTTGCTGAGGAGGACGTAGCCCGGCAGGTTCTCGTTCTCCGTGCCGAGGCCGTGGGAGATCCAGGCCCCCATGCTCGGCGCGGTGCCCACGCTGCGGCCGGTGTGGAGGAGCAGGTTCTGCGCGCCGTGGAGGGGCGTCTCGCCGACCAGCGAGCGGACGACGCACCACCGGTCGATCCCGCCGGCCATGTGCGGCAGGAGATCGCTCGCCCACAGGCCCGACCGGCCGCGCTGGGAAAACTTCCAGGGGGAGCCCAGCCACGTGCGGTTCTGCCCCGCCGCCTGCGACTTCTCGTCGGCCTGCCAGGCGGCCGGCTGACCGCTGCGCTTGGCCAGTTCCGGCTTGTGGTCGAACGTGTCGACGTGCGACACGCCGCCGTCCATGAACAGGAAGATCACGTGCCTGGCCCGGGCCGGCAGATGCAGCCCGCCGCCGGGGGCGGCGGCGCGGGCCGAGGCCAGGCCGGTGAACGCCGTCCAGCCGAAGCCGAGGCCGGTGGCCTCGAGGAACGCGCGGCGGGTGGCGGGCAGCGGCGCGATGCCCGGGCAGAGCGGGTTGCGGGACCGCGGCCGCAGGCCGCCATGCTCATTCGACATGGATGAACTCCGGCAGCGTGAAGATCGCATGGCCGACGTCCTGCCAGACCGCCGCCGAGCGGGGCAGCGCGTCGGCCGCGACGCCCCGGGCCGCGCCGCAGGCGCGGGCGACCGCCACGAGCCGCGCCGCCGCGTCCGGCCCCGGGGGCCGGCCGACCGCGGCGGTCAGGAGCGCCGCCACGCCCCCAAAGAGGGGCTGCGGTTCGCCGTCCGCCACCCGCCGCGCGGTCCGCGCGGGCACCCGCC
>JBJTHX010000366.1:0-2585 GCA_046094745.1 Planctomycetia bacterium | reverse complement strand
CCGTGATGCGCCGGGAGATCGACCGGCCCGAGAATCGCGGCTACGCCGACAACGGCATCGCGGCCTACAAGGAGGCCGCGGCGGCCTTCATGCAGCGGGAGTTCGGCGTCGCCCTCGATCCGGTCACCGAGGTCAACCACTGCATCGGCTCCAAGACGGCCTACGCGATGCTCCCGGCGGCGTTCATCGATCCGGGCGACGTCACGCTCATGACCGTTCCGGGGTATCCCGTGGCGGGCACGGCCACCCGCTGGTTCGGCGGCGTCGTCCACCGGCTGCCGCTCGTGCCCGAGAACGATTTCTTCCCCGATCTCGACGGCATCCCGGCCGACGTGCTCGCCCGCACGAAACTGCTCGTGCTCTGCTATCCCAACAGTCCCACGGGCAAGACGGCGACCCGTGAGTTCTACGCCCGCGTGGTCGAATGGGCCCTGCGGCACCGCGTGATCGTGGTGCAGGATGCCGCCCACATCATGCTCTCCTACGACGACGAGCCGCTGTCGTTCCTCTCCGTGGACGGGGCCAAGGAGGTGGGCGTCGAGGTGCACTCGATGTCGAAGGGCTTCCACATGATCGGCTGGCGGCTGGGCTGGGTCTGTGGCCACGAGCGGATCGTGCGGGCCTTCGCCGACGTGAAGGACAACTGCGACTCGGGCCAGTTCATGGCGATCCAGAAGGCCGGGGCGGCGGCCCTGGCCGATCCCGAGATCCCGCGCCGGGTCAGGGAGAAGTACCGCCGCCGGCTGGAGAAGCTCGTCGGCGTGCTGCGGGCGGTGGGTTTCGACTGCGAGATGCCCGGTGGCACCTACTTCCTGTACACGAAGTCTCCGAAGGCCGCCGGCGACCGGGCCTTCGCCACCGTCCAGGAAGCCAGCCAGTACCTCATCCACGACCTCTCGATCTCGACCGTGCCGTGGGACGACTGCGGCGCCTTTCTTCGCTTCTCCGCCACGTACGAGGCGGAGGACGAGGCGGCGGAGGACGACCTCATGGCCGAGGCCCATGCCCGACTGACGCGGGCCCGGCTCAAGTTCTGATTGTCACCCGGAGTTTTCGCATGTCACGCTCGTGTTTCCCCCGGTCACTCGCGGTGGTCTGTCTCGTGCTCGTCGCGATCCTGCTGCCGGCGGCGGGCTGCGGTGGCGGCAAGAAGAAGACGAAGAAGACCATGACGATCGGCGAGCGGGAGGCGCTGGCCGCGAAGGCGCCGTCGCCCGAGGCCAAAGCCCGTGAGTACGTGGAGGTGGTGCGGCTGAAGATCCGATCCGGCGACAAGGAGGGCGCCAAGAGCACCCTCGGGAAGGCCAACGACTGCATGCCCGAGGAAGCTTTGGCGACCGTCTGGGGTCCGCGGCTGGTCGAGATCGCGGAACTGTATGCCCAGATCTACAGGCGGGCGGAGGCCCGCAAGGCCGTCGGGCAGGCGGTCGACATGTCCGAGCGGATCGACGACGCGATCAGTCGCATCCGCCTGTTGGCCGAGGCCGGCGGGCTGTACGGCGCCAAGTCGGGCGGCCTCGGAGAGTCCAAGCTCGCCCGCGACGTGCTCGGCAGGGCGGTCGAACTCTCGGGCGGCGTGGAGGATCGCTTCAAGGCACAGGCCCTGTCCGCGATCGCCATGGGGTATGCGCAGGCGGGGCTCGCGAAGGATGCCGGTAAGGTGGTCGAGGATCTGGAGGCGAGCGCCAAGGGGCTCGAGGATCCGCGGCCCCAGGCCGAGGCCCTCGCCGCCGCGGCGAGCGTCCGCTCGCAGACCGGGGATAAGGATGCGGCGGTCGGACTCCTCAAGGAGGCGGCCGAGGCCGCCAAGTCGATCGGCGAGAAGGGCATCGCGGCCGAGAACCGGACCTATGCGCTGCTGGCCGTCGCGACCGCTTATGCGAACGCGGGCGACGCCAAGGCGGCCGGCAGCCTGCTCAAGCTCGCCGAGAAGTCGGCCATGCAGGTGCCCGACCCCGAGGCCCAGAAGAACGCCGTGGAGAAGGTGCGGCAGGCGCAGACCGCCGTCGAGCGGAAGAAGTGAGGCGCCCCTACCGTCGACTGACCGCCTTGAGGGCCTCGAGCGCGAGCTTGCGGGCCTCCGCGTGGTCGACGAGTGGTTCCGGGTAGTCGCGGCCGAGGGCGATGCCGGCCTTGGATAGGACCGACGGCTCGGCCTCGGCGGGTTCGTGGATGTCGCCGGCCGGGAGTTTCTTCAGTTCCGGCACCCAGGTGCGGACGTAGGTGCCGTCGGGGTCGAACTTCTCCCCCTGGGTCGTCGGATTGAAGATCCGAAAGTAGGGGGCGGCGTCGGCGCCGCAGCCCGCCGCCCACTGCCAGCCGAGCGTGGTGGCGGCGAGGTCGGCGTCGACGAGCGTGTCCCAGAACCAGCGGGCCCCCTCGAGCCACGAGACACGCAGGTCCTTCACCAGGAAGCTCGCCACGATCATCCGCACGCGGTTGTGCATCCAGCCGGTGGCCCACAGCTGCCGCATGCCGGCGTCCACGATCGGAAACCCGGTCCGCCCCCGCTGCCAGGCCCGCAGGCCGACGGGATCCCGGGCCCAGGGGAACCGCGCGTAGTCGGCCCGCAGCGGGGCGTCGGC
>JBJTHX010000365.1:0-13375 GCA_046094745.1 Planctomycetia bacterium | reverse complement strand
AGCGGCACGAGCATCGCGACTACCAGGATCAGGGCCCGCGCAGCCTCGGCGGCGCGGCCGACGGGCGGCTGATGCTCGCCTTCGATCCGGCGCTCTGCTGGGGAGCGCTCGAGGACGTGGCGACCGTGCTCGCCGATCTCGGGCTTCTGCCCCGGGCCGACGTGGACCGCGCGGCGGCCGCATGCGGCGCGCGGCTGGCGGCCCGCCATGACAGGCGGCTGTCGACAAATCCTGGTTCCGATTGACCGGCGGGGCAGGCGGAGGCTTTAATTCAAGTCCTTCCCCAGAGCGTGGCAGTTCGAAGCTCCGCCGGCCGTCGTGCCCGGTTTCGGTGTCCCCAACGTGCCAGGTCGTGCCATGCGGTTGACCGCCCCCATGCGACCCGCGGTTTCGGCTCCCGGCGGCATCCCGGTGGCTGGGATCGTGCTGCTGCTGCTGGTCGGCTGGGCATTTCAGGCCATGGCCGCGGCGCCGGCGGATCTCGATGCCCGGCTCGCCCGCGACGTGAAGCCGCTCGTGGCCCGCTACTGCCACGAGTGCCATGCGGGTGAGGCCGTCGAGGGCGACGTCGACCTCGCTGCCGACGCGTCGCTTGACGACGTGCGCCGCAGCCTCAAGGCGTGGCAGCGGGTGCGGGAGGTGGTCCACGACCGGCAGATGCCGCCGAAGGATGCTCCGCAGCCGACCGCTGCGGAGCGGGCGGCGATCGAGGGCTGGCTGGCGGACTTCCTCCGCGCGGAGGCCGCGGCCCACGCCGGCGATCCCGGCGCGGTGGTGCTCCGGCGGCTCGACAACGCCGAGTACACCTACACGATCCGCGACCTGACGGGCGTGGCCACGCTCGACCCGGCCCGCGAGTTTCCCGCCGATGGCGCGGCGGGGGAGGGCTTCAGCAACACGGGCGCGGCGCTCGTGATGTCGCCGGCCCTGGTCACGAAATACCTCGATGCCGCCAAGGGGATCGCGGCCCACGCCGTGCTCCTGCCCGACGGGTTGCGGTTCTCGGCCGGCGACAGCCGCCTCGACTGGACCGACGAGAACCTCGCCCGGCTGCGGCAGTTCTACGGCCGCTACACGGCCCCGATCGCCGATGCGATGCAGGGGAACGCCGACGGCATCGATGTCGACCTCGGCCGCGACGGAGGCCTGCCGGTGGACCGCTACATCACGGCGGTCGTCGCGGATCGCGAGCGGCTGGGGCGGGGCGAAGTCGCCGCGGTGGCGCGGGAGCGGGGCCTGAGCGCGAAGTACCTGGCGACCGTCTGGCAGGCGCTGACCGGGCCTGCGGGACCGGCCGCGTTGCTCGTGGACCGCGTGCGTCAGGCGGTCGACGGTGCCGCCGCGAACGACCCGGCGGCCGGCGAGAAGATCGTCGCGGCCACGATCGCCCCCTGGCAGAAGAAACTCTGGAAGTTCAGCCCCGTCGGGAGCATCGCCCGGGACCTGGGACGCACGGACGGCCCGGCCGCCTGGATGGAGCCGGTCGAAACGGTCGTCGCCCGGCAGCAGGTGCAGCTGAAGCTCACGGCCCCCCCGCAGGCGACGGCGGCCACGATCCGACTCGGGACGACCGACGCCGGGGACGGCGCCGACGGGGATTTCGTCGTGTGGGTGAATCCGCGGCTCGTGGCCCCCGGGATGCCCGACCTGTCGCTCCGCGACGTCCGCGGCTGGGAGATGGCACGGGCCCGGATCCGTGGCGAACTGGCGACCACGGTGCCCAGTTGCCTGGCGGCGCTCACGGAGGCCGAGGCCGCGCGGGCCGCGGGCGGCCCCGTGCCGCCGACCGCCGAACTCGCCGCGAAGCACGCCGTCGATCCCGACAGCCTCGCGGTCTGGAGCGAGCTGCTCGGGCCGTCGGACCGGGAGCCGGCCGCCGGCTTCCTCCTCACGGAAAAGGCTCCGGCGTTCAGCGGCGAGCAGAGCGTCGCCGGCTGGACGGGCAGCAAAGATCTGCGGATCGTCGCCAACGCCTCCGACGAGCAGCGAAAGGTCACCGAAGGCAGTTTCACGATCAAGCCCCGCGGCGTCGTCGTGCACCCCGGCGGCGGTCGGCGGATGGTGATCTCCTGGAGGAGCCCGGCGGCGCAGGAGGTGCGGGTCGAAGGCCGTGTCGCCCTGGCCAACCTGCTGTGCGGCGACGGCGTCAACTGGAGCCTCGAGGTCCGCCGGGGGGCGAGCCGGCAGACGCTCGCGTCCGGACAGCTCAGGGTCTGGAAGCCCAAGGCTCCCGAGATGCCGATCGGACCGGTCGCCGCCGTGGCCATGCGGGAGAACGACCGCCTGTGCCTGATCTTCGATGCCAACAAGGGACACGACTGCGACTCGACCGCCGTCGATCTCGCGATCGTCGCCGGCGACCGCACCTGGAACCTCGCCGCCGACCTTTCCTCGTCGGAGCCCGCCAAGGGCATCCTCGCCGCCAATCCGCACCCCGACGCCCACGGCCATGACGCCGTCTGGGAGTTCGGGAGCGAGCCGCCCGGCAATGCGGCCGGCTGGGCGGTTCCTCATGGCTCGCTCCTCGCCCGCTGGCAGGACGCCCCGGCCGCCGACCGGGGGATGATCGCCGCCGCCCTGGCGAGGCTGCTCCACGAGGGCACCGCCGCCCTGGCCGACGACGCGCCCGACCGCAGCCTCCACGACGCCCTCGTCTCCGCGCTGGCCCCGGTGCTCGCCCGCCAGGGCGCCGGGCGACCCGCGGCCGAGCCGGCCGCCACAGGCCCGGTCTACGGCGTCGATCCCGCCGCCTTCGGCCGTCATCCGGCCGGGCGCGGAGCGGTCGCCGAGCGGGATCTCTGCGTGCGGGCTCCGACGAGCATGGAGATCGCGATTCCGGCCGACCTCGCCGCCGGCCGCGAGTTCGTCGCCGCCGCCGTCATGCATCCGGCCGCCACGGACGCAGCCGCGCAGGCGCACCTCCTCACCGCGGAGGCGGCGGTTCCCGCGCCGCTCGCGGCGGAATCGCCCGTGCTCGCCGTGGAGGGTGGTCCCGCGTGGGAGCGATTCGCCGCCGCGTTCGCGGAGTTTCGCGAATTGTTTCCGCCGGCGGTCTGCTACGGGCGGATCGTGCCCGTGGACGAGGGCGTGACGCTCAATGTCTTCTACCGCGAGGACGCGCGGCTGCGTCGCCTGCTCCTCGACGACGCGGAGGCGGCCCGCCTCGAGCGGCTGTGGGACGAGCTCCTCTACGTGTCCCAGGAGCCGATCCGGCTGCAGGACTCCTACGAGCAGCTCGTGCAGTTCGCCACGCAGGTCAGCGGCGACCAGGCGAAGTCGTTCGAGGCGATCCGGCCGGCGATCGAGGCCCGCGTCGCGGCCTTCACCGCGCGGCAGGCGGCCGCCGAGCCCGTGCAGGTGGAGGCGGTGGTCCGGTGGGCCGCCCAGGCCTGGCGGCGGCCGCTCGCCGCCGCGGAGGCCGACGGCCTGCGGGCCCTGTACCGCGAACTGCGGCAGGACGGCCTGGAGCACGAGGACGCCGTGCGGATGCTCCTGGCACGGGTGCTTGTCGCCCCCGCCTTCCTCTACAAGCTCGAGACGCCCGGGCCGGGCCGCGAGGCCGTGCCCGTCAGCGGCCGCGAACTGGCCACGCGGCTGAGCTACTTTCTCTGGTCCACGCTGCCCGACGAGCCGCTCACATCGGCCGCCGACCGGCTCCAGGAGAACGAGGTGCTTCTCGGGGAGACGCGGCGGATGCTCCGCGACCCGCGAATCCGCCGGCTGGCGGTGGAGTTCGGCACGCACTGGCTCCACGTCCACGGGTTCGACGCCCACGACGAGAAAAGCGCCGAGGCGTTTCCCGAGTTCGCCGCGCTCCGCGAGGCGATGCACGAGGAGGCGGTGCTCGTGCTCACCGACCTGTTCCAGAACGACCGGGCGATCCTGGCACTCGTCGACGCCGACCACACCTTCCTCAACGAGCCGCTGGCGAAGCATTACGGCATCCCGAACGTCACCGGGCCGGAGTGGCGCCGCGTGGAGGGCGTGAAGCAGCACGGCCGCGGCGGCATCCTCACGCTCGCCGCCACGCTCGCCAAGCAATCCGGCGCCTCGCGGACGAGCCCCATCCTCCGGGGCACGTTCTTCACCGAGATGCTGCTCGGCGAGAAACTGCCAAAGCCCCCCAAGACCGTGCCGCCGCTGGCCGAGGCGCCGCCGGCGGGGCTCTCGGAGCGGGAACTGACCGCGCTGCACTCGAGCGCCGCCGCCTGCGCCGGCTGTCATGCGCTGTTCGACGGCTACGGCTTCGCGCTCGAGGAGTACGACGCGATCGGCCGCCGTCGCGACAAGGACACCGCCGGCAAGCCGATCGACGCGGCGACGAACCTGCCCGACGGCACTCCGGTGACCGGCGCGGCCGACCTGCGGGCCTTCCTGGCATCGGCCCGCGGCGCGGCCTTCGAGCGGCAGTTCATCCGCAAACTGCTCGGCTTCGCCCTCGGCCGGGGCGTGCAACTCTCCGACGAGCCGCTGCTCGACGACATCCAGGCGGCCCTGGCGGCCAACGGCCACCGGGCGAGCGTGGCGGTCGAGGCCATCGTGCAAAGCCCGCAGTTCCGGCAGATCCGTGGCCGGGAGGCGAGCGGGGAGCAACAATGACGGGACGGACTCATGGCGGCCTCCGCCGGGTGTCGACAGAAGCAGGGTCGGGTGGCCCACGGCGGGCGACCGCGGCGAACGTGGAGGGACGGGCGATGCACACGCGCACGATGACGCGGCGGACGATGCTGCGGGGAATCGGGGTCTCGATGGCCCTGCCGTGGATGGAGTCGCTGCCTGCCTGGGCCGAGGGCGCCGCGGCGGCGTCGGCCGCCGAGCCGCCGGTGCGGGTGGCCGTGCGCTTCGCGGGCACCGGCTTCCACTCCCAGGAGGGGTGGGCCGAGGGCGAGGGCGCGGAGATGAAGCTCGGGAAGGTGCTCGAGCCGCTGGCCGACTTCCGCGAGCGGATGCTGTTCGTCCGCGGCCTCTACAACGTGGAGGCCACGAAGGGCAACATCCACTCGTCGCAGACCGGCAACATCCTCTCCGGCGCGCCGCTGGCCTCCGGCGGCGAGATCCGCTCGGGCACGAGCGTCGACCAGGTGCTCGCCCAGACCTACGGTCGCGGCACGAAGGTGCCGAGCCTCGTGCTCGGCTGCGAGCGTTCGAACCCGTCGGTGCACAAGAACTACTCGATGCTCTACAGTTCCCACATTTCGTGGAGCTCGCCCACCACGCCGACGCCGCTGGAACTCTATCCCGCCCTCGCCTTCGACCGCCTCTTCAAGGACGGCGCCCAGAAGGGGGACGAGAGCGTGCTCGACGCGGTGATCGAGGACGCCGGCGACCTGCGGCGTCGGATCGCCGCCACCGACCGGCGGAAGCTCGACGAATATCTCGACAGCGTCCGCGACGTCGAGCAGCGGATCGAGGACGCCGGCAAGCGGGGCGAGTTGCCGGGCTGGAAGCCGACGCTCGACAAGCCCGACATGGCCCGCCCGGCCGACGGCGTGCCGCAGGACATCGCCGAGCACATGCGGCTGATGTGCGACATCCTCGTGCTCGGCTTCCAGACCGACACCACGCGGATCGCGACCCTCAAGCTGAACAACGACCACTCGGCGATGCGGTTCCCGAACCTGAAGCGGTCCGAAAACCCGGCCCAGGGGATCGACTACGTCATCCACCACCTGCTGTCGCACTCCGACACGCCCGACTGGCTGCGGGTCAACCAGTTCTTCACGGAGCAGCTGGCCTACGTGGCCCGGAAGCTGGCCGCGATCGACGAGGGGGGGCGGTCGGCCCTCGACAACTCGATGCTCCTCTTCTGCTCGAGCATGCTGACGGGCAGCCACGAGGCCCGGCGGCTGCCGGTGGTGCTCGTCGGCGGGGCGGGCGGCCAGATCCGCGGCGGCCGGGTGCTCGATTACTCGAAGGACGAAAACCGGCAGATGTGCCGGCTCTATCTCTCGATGATGGGGAAGATGGGCGTGCAGCCGAAGACGTTCGGCGACGCCCGTGAGCGGCTCGCCGAGGTGTAGGCCCGATGGGCGGCGGCAAGACCTGCGTGCTGGCCCTCGACCAGGGCACGACGTCGAGCCGGGCGATCCTCTTCGATCCCGCGGGCCGCGTCGTCGCCGTGGCCCAGGAGGAGTTTCCGCAGCATGCGCGGACCGAGCGGGGCCCCGATGGCACGGAACTCGGCATCGTGGAGCACGATCCCGAGGACATCTGGCGGACGCAACTCGCCTGCGGCCGGGAAGTGCTGCGGAAGGCCGGCGTCGCCGCGGGGCAGGTGGCGGCCGTCGGGATCACGAACCAGCGGGAGACGACGATCCTCTGGGAGCGGGCCACGGGACGGCCGGTGGCCCCGGCGATCGTCTGGCAGAGCCGCGTCTCGGCGCCGATCTGCGCCCGGCTGCGGGCCGCGGGCCTGGAGGACGAGATTCGGCGGCGGACCGGGCTCCTCGTCGACCCCTACTTCTCCGGCACGAAGATCGTGCACCTCCTGGAAACGGTGCCCGGGCTCCGCGGCCGCTGCGAGCGGGGCGAGGTGCTCTTCGGCACGGTCGACACGTTCTTGATCTGGCGGCTGACCGGCGGCCGGGTGCATGCCACCGACGTCCCCAACGCCAGCCGCACGCTGCTCTTCGACATCGGCGAGATGCGCTGGAGCGACGAGTTGTGCGGGATGCTCGGCGTGCCGCGGGCGATCCTTCCGGAGGTGCGGCCCTCCGCCGGTGACTTCGGCGTCACGGATCCCGGCGTGCTCGGTGAGCGCGTGCCCATCGCCGGCTGCGCGGGAGACCAGCAGGCGGCCGCGTTCGGACAGGGGTGCGTGCTGGCTGGATCCGCGAAGACCACCTACGGCACCGGCGCATTCCTGATGTTCTCCACGGGTGCCGAGCCGGTTGAGAGCCGCCATGGCCTCCTCACCACGCCCGCCTGCACGGCCGCCGACACCGATGCGATCCCGGGAGGATTCATGCTGGAGGGTTCGGTGTTCGTCGCCGGGGCGCTCGTGGGCTGGCTGCGGGACGGCCTCGGGCTGATCGAGCGGGCGGCCGACATCGAGGCGCTCGCGAAGAGCGTCGAGTCGAGCGCGGGCGTCGTCGTGGTGCCGGCGTTGACGGGCCTCGGCGCCCCGGACTGGGATCCGCACGCCCGGGGGATGATCATCGGCCTGTCGCGGGCGACGCACCGGGCCCACGTCGCCCGGGCGGCGCTCGAGGCGATCGCGCTGTCGGTGGCCGACGTCGTCGCCTGCATGGAGCAGGACGCCGGCGCCCGGCTCGGCCGGCTGCGGGTGGACGGCGGCGCCGCGGCCAACGACCTGCTGCTCCAGATCCAGGCCGACCTCCTGGGGCTGCCGGTCGACCGGCCGGCCGTGCTGGAGACCACGGCGCTGGGAGCGGCGTTGCTGGCGGGCATGGCGGTCGGCTTCTACGCCGACGCCGCGGCCGTGGCCGGTGCCCGCCGGGTGGAGCGGTCGTTCGAGCCGCGGATGGACTGATCCATCCGCGATCGCATGCGGGCCCGCTGGCGGGACGCGGTCGAACGCAGCAAGGGCTGGGCGGTCGCCGGCAGCGACGGCGGCGGGTGAGAGGCGGCAGGCCCCCGCCACCGTCAGTAGGTGCGGGCGGCGGACGCGGACTGCTCGGCGAGCGCCACCCGCCCGGCGTACTTCTCCGGATTCGAGGCGAAGGCATCGCGGGTCTCGGGCGAAGCGAAGAGATACATCCGCGACTGGCAGACCACGCCATAGCGACGCTGTCCCGGCATGCTCTTGCCCTGCTCGAACGCCAGGACCGGATCGTCGCCGGAGAGCGCCGGGGCATAGCGATCGGGGTCGGCGAGGAACGCCCGTTGCTGCTCGGGGCCGGCAAAAAGATAGGTGCGGCCGCGGTGCCGGACTCCATACTGCGGCCGGCCCTCGGCCCAGGCCTGCTTCTCGGCGAGCGTGACCGGGCAGTAGCCCTCGAGGCCCAGGGGCATCGATTCCTCGACGGCCGGGGCGGAGGTCGATGCCACCGCGGTCGGCTGCGCGGCTGCGAGCAGGCCCGGCCACTGCGGCCGGGCGGGCGGCATCGTGGCGGGTGGCTCGGGAGTGGCTGTGGCTGCGGCTGCGGCGGGCTTGGCCGGCCGCGCGAACGGGTTGCGGATCCTCGACCAGAAGTTGGCGGCCGGACTCGCGGGCTGTGGCGGGGCGACGGGCGGTCGGGTCGCGGCCGGACTGTCGGACGCGCTCGCGCTCGACTCCCCATTCGCCGGGGGCGTGGCCGCGAGCCACGGCGTGGCCGCCGAAGCCTGCGACGGCGGCTCGATCACGGGCCGGGAACGGGCCTCGGGGGCAGCCACGGCCAGGGGCGCCGTCGGTTTCTCGGCGGTCCACACCGGCGGAGCACGCGGTAGCGCCGGCTCCGCGTTCGCCGCCGGCTGGCCGCCCGCGAACGAGTCGTGCAGGTCGAGCGGAGGAGGCGTGGTGGTCTCGGCCGCGATCGCCGCACCGCCGGCAAAGGACGACAGGCTCCGGACCTTCGTCGTCAGCATCGAGATCGAGCCGCGGCCGGCCGGGCCCGACCGAACGCCCTCCGTCAGTGGCCCGGAATCGTCGGCCGCCATGTGTCGCGTGGTGGCGTCGCGGCCGGCCTGCGCGGCTGCCGCGATGAAGGCCGGCACCGTCGCCGGGCACTCGAACGCCGCCAGCCGCTCGTCGCCCGGGTCGAGGACCACGGCCGTCGGCACGTGGATGATTTCCAGCCGCCGGGCCAAGTCGGCCTCGACGTCGACGTCGAGGACCACCGGCTCGAAGCAGGCGGCCATCAGGGCGGCGACCTCGGCATTGGCCTGGAGGGTAGCGGCGATTTGCCGGCTCTCGGGGCTCCAGGATGCGATGAACACGGCCAGCACGGGCCGCTGGGTCGACGCGGCGGCGGACCGGGCGCGGGCCAGATCGGGATGCCACGGGCCGGCGGCCGGCTGTGCGGCGGCTGACGTCAGGGCCGAACAGGCGACGGCGACCGCCGCCAGGAGCGGGCGGCAGCACCGCCCCGTGGTCTGCGAACGGCCAAAAAGTACCCGGGAGTTGCGGCGAAACATCGGGGCTGCCTCGGTGCCAGCGGGGCCGCCGGACGCCACGGGCTCCGGGTGAACGACCCCCGGAATCTCTATCGGTCGGAACGGTTGCAGGAATCGCGGGGAAAAACCGGCCCGCAGGCCACGTCGACCACCCAGCTTGCCGCTGCCAAGCCGCGGCCCGCCGCCGAAACCCCCGGAATTGCCCGTAGAACGGCGCTCGTGCCGGCGGCTTGACAATCTACGGGGCCGGCCGGATACTCATGAGCGTCGTTCTGAAAGCGACTCCGAGAACCGCTCACGAGGTTCCGGAAGGCTTCGTCGTTCGTTTTCGTCTCAAGGGTTTTGAGGCGGACCGCGGCTGGAAGCGAAACGTCACGGGGCTGGCTTCCCCAAGGCGGCTAGGCCGCCGGAGCAACCCCGGCAAGTTCCGCAATCCGCGTTTCCGCCGTCTGCAGGGTCGTTCCGGACCCGGTTTCCCCTCTGGGAATCCCGTTTCGGGCGTCTCCATGGTCCGTCGTGCCACGACGGACTTCGTCCGCGTCGTGCGGGCGTTGTCGGGTTGTTTCCTCATCGGAGCGGTGCTGCATACATGTCGAAGCGAAGGCGTTCGCGGGGCCGTCAGGGATATGGCGGCCAGCCCGGCCAGGGCGGATTCCAGCCCGGTACCCCCGGGCAGGCGTATCAGGGTGGCGGCTACGGTGGCCGCCGGCGCGGTCGGTATCGGCGGGGCGGTGGCGGCGGCGGCCCCATGCCGGCCGGAGCCGGCGCCGTGGGCATGGACAGCGAGGGCATGCGGCCACCGGAGCCGGAGCCCGAGGTCACCGAGAACGGTGAACCGATCCCGCTGGAGCCGGGCAGCGGCGTCCTGGAAATGCACCCCAATGGCTACGGGTTCCTCCGCAGCGCCGACACCAACTACGTCCGCGAGCGAACTGATCCCTTCGTGCCCGCCACGATGATCGAGCGGTATCGGCTCCGGGAAGGCGTGTTCATCAAGGCCCTCGTGCAGCCGGGGCGGCGGCAGCAGGGGCCGCGGGTCCGCGAGATCCAGGAGGTCGAGGGCCTGGCGCCCGACCTCTACCCCAACGTCAAGACGTTCGACCAGCTCACGCCCATCAATCCCGAGACCTGGCTGCGGCTGGAGACCGGGCAGCAGCCGCTCACGACCCGGGTCATGGACCTGCTGACGCCGCTGGGCAAGGGGCAGCGGGCCCTGATCGTGGCCCCGCCGCGGACCGGCAAGACCGTGATGCTGCAGCAGATCTCGCAGGCCGTCTCGGCCAATCACCCCGAACTCGCGCTGGTGATGCTGCTCGTCGACGAGCGGCCCGAGGAAGTCACCGACATGCGGCGGACCGTGAAGGGCGACGTGCTCGCCAGCAGCCTCGACTGCGACGTCGAAAGCCACGTCCGGCTCTCCCAGCTCGTGATCGAGCGGTGCAAGCGGATGGCCGAGACGGGCAAGGACGTGTTCCTGCTCATGGACTCGATCACCCGCATGGCCCGGGCCTTCAACAAGTGGGTGGGCAACACCGGCCGCACCATGTCGGGCGGCGTCGACATCAAGGCCCTCGACATCCCCAAGAAGCTGTTCGCCACGGCCCGTGTCTTCGAGGAAGGGGGCTCGCTGACGATCGTCGCCACGGCGCTGGTGGACACCGGCAGCCGGATGGACGAGCTGATCTTCCAGGAGTTCAAGGGCCCGGGCAACATGGAGCTGGTGCTCGACCGGAAGCTCGCCGACCGCCGCGTCTGGCCGGCGATCGACATCTCGCAGTCGGGAACCCGCCGCGAGGAGAAGCTGCTCGACCCCAACACCCTGCACGCCTGCAACATGCTGCGGCGGACGCTGTCGAGCATGCATCACGTCGACGCGATGGAGCAGCTCACGAAGCAGCTCGCGAAGTTCAAGAGCAACCGCGAGTTCATCACGCTGATCGCCAGCTCTCGCGAGGAGTAGCGGCTAGCGTTCGCCGCCGGGGCCGAGGGTCTGCAGGCGGCCGAGCCAGTAGGCGTATTGCGGGTCGCCGCAGCGGAACGAGAACTTCGCGTCGGGCAGCCGCTCGCCCCGGCTGGTCTCCGATTGCACGCGGACGACGAGCGTGCCGTCCTGCCGCTGCTCGATGGAGAGCCGCTCGTCGGGGATGCGTGCTGGTTCGGAGTTGCCGGGCATGCGGTGCGTTCGTGCGGAGGGATCCGCCGCCGGTCGCGTGCTGCGGGGAACACGGCGGCGGACATGCACGAACCTGATTATGCGCGTTTGCGGTGCAGGAATCCAGCGCCGGGGCCGCCGCCGTTTTGACACCCCAGGCAGGCGGTTTCTATACTCTTAGATCGTGATTTTCGCTTCGCCCGGGAGGTCCCCATGACGCAGTATGCGTCGCTCGCCGACGACTTCTACGTCAACATGAACCTGGCGACGGAGATGGAGTTGCCGTCGCAGCGGGAGACCATCCTTCATTATTTCGAGCGGGTGCAGAAGAAGTTCCCCTCGATGCGGAAGTTCTACTGCCGCGACAAGCGGGACTACGTCCTCGAGGAGGACAAGGATCAGGGCCGTTATCGCTGGGCCGCCGTGGAGTCGAAGCGGCTCTGCTCCGGGCAGGTGAACCCCACGTCGTTGGAATCGGTGCTCGAGCAGCACCGGCTGGTGCTCGACCTGGCCCCCGCCTTTCTGTCCGTCAGCCCGCTCGACTGCGAGGCGCTCGACGTGCTGTTCGGCTTCGACTTCGCCTATCGGGGCAACCACAATGCCCTGCTGGCGGAAGCCCTCGGCGTCGGGCCGGCCTTCGAGCGGCTCGGTGAGGCTCCGGGAGGCCGGGTGATCAACTACGAGCCGTCGCTCACGGTGGCCCTGGACGAGGAGTGCCGGATCCAGGTGCGGATCAGCACCGAGACGCGGACCAATGCGTTCCAGGTGCGGACGGGTGAGTTCAACGAGGAACAATTGAGCGTCTACGTGACGGCCCGGCAGTACGGCAGCCTCGAGCCGGACACGAGCTACGTGGACGCCATGGACCGTCTGGCCCAGGTGGCCCGCGAGGTCGTGGACTCGTGCGTCGTCGAGCAGATTCTGCGGCCGCTGGCCCGCACGATCGCGCTGAAGTAGCCGCCGGTCTACCGGCGGCGCCGTTCCTCGTCGCCGGCACCACCACCACCGCGGCGGCTACGGGCGTCGAGGTTGCCGGCGATCACGATGCCGATCGCCTCGACCCAACTGGGCACGTCCCGGACGGTGTTGAGCCCGCTCTCGGCCAGGATCTCGTCGTCCTCCGGGTGGGGCTCGCGGCGTGGAGCCTCGCGGCCGGCCTCCTCGACCCCGAGGAACTCGAGCCCCTCGTCGTCCTCGTCGTAGTTGCCGGCAACCGGTGCGAAGTCGGCACGGCGGCCTCGCGTCAGCGTCGACGAGCCGCGGCGATCAGCGTCGGAACGGCGGCCCCGGTCACGGCCCGTGCCACTCGAGGAGGCAGCTTCGCGGCCCGTGGTGCGACTCTTGCCGCCCCGCCTCCGCCTCCGCCGCCCGCGGCGCTCCCCGGACTCGTCGTCGGTCGCCCGCGGTTGGTCGCCGGCGGACCGGTCCGCGGTGTCGGCCGGCCGCGTGGCGGACCGCACACCGTATCCCGATGGCAGCGGCTCGTCGTCCGGTTCGTCCGGGCCGCGCCGCGTCACCGTTTCCTGACCCTCTCGCCGGGATCGGCCGCGGCCCCCGCGGCGGCCGCGTCGGCGTCGGCGCTGGGAGCGGTCCTCGTCGTCGCCGGCCGGCTCACGGCCGCGATCGCCGGTGTCGGCGGCCGCCGGCGCATCCTGCGGCGCCCGGGCGAAGAGATCGGAAGCGAACTCGTCGTCGCTGACGGGGGCCGCGGCCGCTCGGACAGCGTCGTCGTCGTATCGCCGAACGGGCGGGCGGTCCTCGGCTGCACCGCTGTGCCGCCGCTCGTCGCCACCGCGGTCCGCTGCCGGCCGCTCGCCGTCGCGTCGCCCCCGGCCGCCGCGTCGGCCGCGCCGCCGCCGGCCACGCCGCGCCACGACCGCGAACCGGCGGACCGGCCACCGCGGGTCGAGCGGCCGCGGGATGAAGCCCCGCGTCACGAGCACGTCGTGGAATCTGCTCCCCGGGCCGGCGAGCCCGAGCGCCGCGAAGGCGGCCCACGCGACGACGGCGAGGAGGGTGGCGAGCGGCGTGGCCGGCGGCGGCGCGGCCGACGCGGCGGCCGGGGGCGACGCGACGGCGAGCGGCCGGCAGCGGACCGCGGTGGCGACGAGCGATTCGGCGAGCGACGCCCAGGGGTCGTGGGGATCGTGATCGGGCATGATTGGC
>JBJTHX010000364.1:0-5141 GCA_046094745.1 Planctomycetia bacterium | reverse complement strand
CGGGTCGTGCCGGCCGTGGTGGCGGGCCGGGAGGTCGCGGGCCTGGAGACGCGGCCCTGCACGACAGGCCGCAGGCCCCCTTCCGGACGAAGCCCGAGACCGACGCCACCTACAAGCGGATGCTGGACTACGCCCTACGGTCCGAGCACCTCGCCGCCGTGCACGTCGGCGTGGCCTCCCACAACCTGTTCGACGTCGCCTACGGGCTCGTGCTCGCCGCGGACCGGCAGGCCGGCGACCGCGTGCAGTTCGAGATGCTCGAGGGCATGGCAAACCACCAGCGGCGGGCGCTGCTCGCCCACACGCAGCGACTGCTCCTCTACGCCCCGGCCTGCCGCAGGGAGGAGTTTCTCAACGCCATCGGCTACCTGATCCGCCGTCTCGACGAGAACACCGGGCCGGAGAACTTCCTCGGCCACGCCTTCCGGCTCACGGTGGGCAGTCCCGACTGGCAGTTGCTGGAGCGGGGGTTTCGCGCGGCCTTCGCGACGCCGGTATCCGATGCGCCGCAGCGGACGCAGGACCGGCGCACGGAGACGTTCCCCGAGCCGGCGGCGGAGCGGCCATGGCGGGAGTTCGCCAACGAGCCCGACACCGACTGGGCGCTGGAACAGAACTCGGCGTGGGCGGCGGCGATCGCCGGCCGCGACCCCGACGAGTTCGCCGGCCGGGTCGTGCCGGCCGTGGTGGCGGGCCGGGAGGTCGCGGGCCTGGAGACGCGGCCCTGTCACGACCCGTCGCGGCCCGGCGCCGTGCTCTGCCGGCACGCGGTGGCGACCGACCGTGAGATCGACGAGGCGGTGGCCTGTGCGGCGGCCGATCCCGACGGCTGGCGGTCGGCCGCGGTCGACGCCCGCAGCGCCGTGCTCGGACGGGCCGCACAGGAACTGCGGCGGGCCCGCGGTGAACTCCTCCGGGTGGCGCTGCTCGACGGCGGCAAGCTGCTCACGGAGGCCGACCCCGAGGTCTCGGAGGCGGTCGACTTCGTCGAGATCGACCGGGCGGCCGCCCGCGAGTTCTACGAACTGCCGGGCGTCGCGGCACGGGGCTGCGGCGTGGTGGTGGTCGTGCCGCCGTGGAACTTCCCCGTGGCCATCCCCTGCGGCGGGATCGCGGCGGCCCTGGCCGCGGGCAACACGGTGATCGTGAAGCCCGCCTCCGATACGGTGCTCACCGCATGGGAGGTCTGCCAGTGCTTCTGGCGGGCCGGCGTGTCGCGGCGGACGCTCCAGTTCACGCCCTGCCCGGGGGCCGGGCCGGGAACGCGGCTGGTCACGCATCCCGGCACGTCGGCCGTGATCCTCACCGGCGGCACCGACACCGCCCTGGCGATGCTCGCCGCCAAGCCGGACATGCGGCTCTCCGCCGAGACCGGCGGCAAGAACGCGACAATCGTGACCGCGATGAGCGACCGCGAGCTGGCCATCCGGCACGTGGTGCACGCGGCGTTCGGCCACGGCGGCCAGAAGTGCTCGGCGACGTCGCTGCTGCTCCTCGAGGCCGAGGTCTACGACGATCCCGCCTTCAGGCGGACGCTCTGCGATGCGGTCGAGAGCCTGCACGTCGACTCCGCCCATCGGCTGCACGCCCGGATCGGACCGCTGATTCGCCCGCCGAGCGGAGCCCTCGAGGAGGCGCTCAAGACGCTCGAGCCGGGCGAGAGCTGGGCCGTCATGCCGCGGCGGGTGGGCGACAACCCGCACCTCTGGTCTCCGGGCGTGAAGTACGGCGTCTCCCCGGGCAGCGTGACGCACCGCACCGAGTTCTTCGGGCCGCTGCTCGGCGTGATGCGGTTCGAGCGGCTCGCCGAGGCGATAGAGATCGTCAATGCCACCGGCTACGGGCTGACGAGCGCCATCCACAGCCTCGACGACCGCGAGATCGAGCAGTGGCAGCGGGGCATCCGGGCCGGCAACCTGTACGTCAACCGCGGGACCACCGGCGCGATCGTGCTCCGGCAGCCGTTCGGCGGCATGGGCAAGTCATCCGTGGGACCGGGGCTCAAGGCGGGCGGTCCGAACTACGTGGCGGCGTTCATGGACTTCCGCGACGCCGGCGTGCAGGTCTCCACGACGGCACGGGCGGTCGATGATCCGGACCTCGCTTCGCTGGTCCGTCATCTGCCCCACGACGCGGACGGCGACCGGCTGTGGCGGGCGGTCGCGAGCTACGACACCGCCTGGCGGGATGAGTTCTCCCGCGAGCACGATCACTTTCGGTTCCTCGGCCAGGACAACCTCCGCCGCTACCTGCCGTTCGGCACGGTCTGCGTGCGGATCGTGCCGTCCGACGACTGGTTCGACGCGGTGGCCCGCGTGGCGGCGGCCCGCGTCACGGGGGCGCGGGTGATCGCCTCGTTCGCGACCGGCTGCCCGCGGGCATGGCTCGAGACGCTCGATGCCTGGACGGAGTCGTGGGCGGGCGGGATCGAGCTGCTCGAGCAGCCCGACGACGCGATCGCGGCGCTCGCGCCGCGGGCCGACGTGCGGATCCGGTACGGTGGCCGCGACCGCGTGCCGGCCCCGGTGCGCCGGGCGGCGGCGGCGGCGGGGCAGTGGATTGCCGACGCTCCGGTCGTCGCCGCGGGCCGCGTGGAGCTGCTCTGGCTGCTGCGCGAGCAGAGCCTCTCCCATGATTACCACCGCTACGGCAACCTGGGCCGTCGGGCGGGCGAGCTTCGGCGGTCCCTGCGCGGTTGAGCCGCGGCGCCGGTCAGTCGTCGACGCGGACCTCGAGGATCTGGAACTTCATCGTGCCCGCCGGCACGTCGATGGCGACCTTCTCGCCGACCTTCCTGCCGAGCAGCCCCTGGGCGAGCGGGCTGGCGACGTTGATCCGGCCGGCGTCGTAGTCCTCCTCACCCGCACCGACGAGGACGAACACCTCCTCGTCGCCGAACTTCAGGTCCTTGACGACCACCGTCGCACCGAACACGACCTCGTCGCCGGCCTCCTTGGCCCGCTCGACGATCACCGCGCGGGCGAGCTTGTCGCGCAGGAGATTGATCTTGGCCTGCATCAGCCCCTGGCTCTCGCGGGCCCCGTGGTACTCGGCGTTCTCGCTTAGGTCCCCTTCGCTACGGGCCGCGGCCACGCGGGCGGCGAGCTTGGGCATCTCGACGTTCTCGAAGTGCTCGACCTCCGTCTTGAGCTTCTCGTAGCCGGCGCGGGTCATCGGAATGCGGTCGGACATGTCGGTCTCTCCAAACGCAGCAACGGGGAATGATCGAAGTGAACGGTGGGGCGGAACGGCCCGGGGTGCCGCGGCCGCCGGTCAGGCCGGCGCCGACGATTCGGGCACGTAGAGCAGGCGGCCGCAACTACGGCAGGTCACCAGCCTGCCCAGCATGAGATCGGACAGCATGTTGCCCGTGATCTGCTGGAAGCAGCCGCCGCAGGTCTGGCCATCGGCGGGGGCCATGCCGTCGGCCCCCTTGTGCTTCACGACCCGCTCGTACTTCTCGCGGACCTCGTCGGCCAGCTCCTTCTCGACCGCCTCGAGTTCCGCGCGGACGCGGGCCACCTCGCCGGTGAGCCGGCCCGTCTCGGCGTCGACCCGGGCCTTGGCCTCGGCGAGGGACTTCCGCACGGTCTCGAGGGCCGCCTCCGCGGCGGGGACAGTGGGCTTGAGGGCGTCGATCCGCTCGAGCGACTCGAGGATCTCGTCCTCGAGCACCTTCAGCGCCATGCCATCGGCCGCGATCTGCTCCTTCAGCGTCTGGTATTCGCGGTTCGTCTTGCAGGCGTTGAGCTTGCCCTCGAGGTCGCGGATCTTGGACTCGGCGGACTTCAGCCGGAGCTGCTTCTGGTCGGCCGCCATCTTGGCCTTCTTGACGTCGTCCTGGGCGGCCGCCTTGCCGGCCTCGGCCGTCTCCAGCTGCTTCGTGCGGGCCGCCACCTGGCGGGGGCCGGCGGCGAGCTGCTCTTGAAGGTCGGCCAGCTGCCGGTGGATCCGGTGCAGCGTGCGGAGCGTTTCGGCATGGACGGCGACGGCCATGGCGGCCGGCCGGCCGAGGAATCGCGGCACCGCCGGGAGGCGGGTCAGTTGGCGCTGGCGGCGCCTTCCATGAAGGTCTCGAGCTGCCGCGACCGCACCGGGTGCTGCAACTTCTTGACCGCCTTGGCCTCGATCTGCCGGACCCGCTCGCGGGTGACGCGGAAGATCCGGCCCACCTCCTCGAGCGTAGAGGTGTAGCCGTCGGTGAGCCCGTAGCGGAGCCGGATGATCTCCCGTTCGCGGTAGGTGAGGGTCTTGAGGAGCGACTCGATCCGGTCCCGCAGCAGCCCATGCGTGGTCGACTGCGTGGGGCTGGCCACGCCGACGTCCTCGACGAACTCGCTGAAGCTCGCGTCCTCGCTCTCGCCCACGGGGCGGTCGAGGCTCATCGGCTGCCGGCCCATCTCCAGCACGCGGCGGGCCTCGTCCACGGGCACGCCCGCGGCATGGGCGATCTCCTCCGGTGCCGGCTCACGGCCGAACTCGTGGAGCAGTTTCTTGGCGGTCGTTCGCAGCTTGGAGAGCACGTCGATCATGTGCACCGGAATGCGGATCGTGCGGGCCTGGTCGGCGATGGCCCGGGTGATCGCCTGCCGGATCCACCACGTGGCGTAGGTCGAGAACTTGAAGCCGCGACGGTACTCGTACTTGTCCACCGCCCGCATCAGGCCGGTGTTGCCCTCCTGGATGAGGTCGAGGAACGAGAGGCCGCGGTTGCGGTACTTCTTCGCGATCGAGACGACCAGCCGGAGGTTGGCCGCGGAGAGGTTCCGCTTGGCCGCCTCGTATTCGGCGCGGAGGCCGTCGAGCCCGGCCACGCGGGTCCGCAGCGAGCGGGGGCTCTCCAGCGTGGTCAGCATCAGATCCCGCAGCTCTTTGCGCATGTCGGCCCGGTCGTCGAGCGACAACCGGCCCTCCTTCATGGCCCGCAGGTCGTTCTGCAGCTGGTCCATGCGGGACGACATGCCCCGCAGCAGTTTCACGAGCGGCTGCACGCGGCGGGTCCGCAGGCTCAACTCCTCCACCAGCATCAGCGACTTCGCGCGGTTCCGCCGGAACCGCAGACGGGCGGCCCGGACCTCGTCGGGCTGCGTCCGGCGGCTGATGAGCCGGCGGAAGTCGGCCTGGGCGGCGCCCATCAGGTG
>JBJTHX010000363.1:0-3718 GCA_046094745.1 Planctomycetia bacterium | reverse complement strand
TCATCGATCGGCTCGCGCCACGTCGGCGGTCGGCTCGGGGGCGGGCTGCGTGGCCTGCTGTTCGGTGTATTTCCGCTCGAGCCACGCGTCGAAGGCGGCCCGCGGCTCGTAGGTCACGCGACCCTTCATCTTGTAGTGGCCCCAGCCGCAGAGTTCGGCGCAGACGATGTCGTAGGAGCCGTTCTCCGTGGCCTTGAACCACACCGGGATCTTCATGCCCGGCACGGCGTCCTGCTTGATGCGGAGGTTCGGCAGGAAGAACGAGTGCAGCACGTCCATGCTCTTGAGCTGGATGAGCACGTCCTCGTCGGCCGGCACGTGCAGGTCGTTGACGAGGAACAGGTCGTCCGGCGTGCCAAGCGTGCCGTCGCGGCCCGGATACCGCAGCCGCCACTCGAACTGGCGGGCCACGACCTCGACGGTGGGCGACATCCGCGGCCGGCGCATCTTCACGTCGGCCCAGGCGTTCATCTGGTAGATCGCGATGAACAGGAGCGTGGCGGCCGGGATGATCGTCCACACCACCTCCAGCGTGTGGCTCCCCTGGATGTAGGTCGCCGGCCCCGTCGCCTTCGCCGCGTCGTACTTCCAGACGAACCAGAAGACCAGCATTTCCGTGACGATGAACACGACGCCGGTGAGACCGAGAATGAAGTAGAAGAGGCTGTCGATGCTCGGGCCGTGGGCGGCCACGTTCTTCGGCAGCCAGATGTCATAGGCCGGGGCCACGGCAAACACCGCCACGCCCAGCACCGGCACGGCGAGGAAGACCGCCGCCCACAGGATTCCCGCGATTCGACTGCCCACGGACATGCTCCTCTGCAACGCCTAGAACCGGTCCCGCGCGACCATCGGCCGGTCGGCCCCGAGCTCGCCGTCGAGTTCGTAGGGCAGCGACCGGATGTAGTTGACGATGTGCCAGATGTCCTCGGGCGGGACGGTGCCCTTGGCGGCGGGCATGGGCGCCCCGTTGATCCCGGCATGGATGCGGTAGTAGAGGTCGAGCGGCCGGCGGCCGCCGCGATAGATGCCGTGCCGCAGGTTCCGCGGCGGGATCGTCCGCGGCCGGAGGGCGTCGCCCTCGAGCACGTCGCGGGCCCGCGCGGCCCACGCCCGATCCTCGTCGCCGGCGATCTCCTTCGACCACTCGACGAGCGGCTTGTTCCAGTCGTCGTAGTCGTTGGCCTGGCCGTCGCCGAGGGCCGTGGGCCCGTGGCATTTCACGCAGTTGGCCTTGTCGCCATAGAACAACTCGCGGCCCTTGCGGATCGACGCGGCGAGGTCGATGTCGGCCGGCATCTCGGGCACCGGGATCGCGGCGTCGGCGGCCGCCTTCCAGCGGTCGGCGACGGCGACGAGGGTCTCGTCGACGAGGAACTCGCGGGTCTCGGGCAGCATGTCCTTGGCCTCGAGCTCCTGCTCGATGTGGGTGTAGAGCGCCAGCTCGGTCTCGCCGCGGATCGCGAGATACTTGACGTACTCGGCAAGGGCATCGACCTGCACGGGGCTGAGCAGGGCGAACGACGGCATCGACGTGCCGGGGATGCCGTTGTGGAGGATCCGGGCCAGATCGGCATGCGTCGGCTTGTCGGCCCGCTCGGTGCTCTTGAACTTGAAGACGCCGGGGCGGTAATCGCGGGGATACGGATTGAGGAACGCGGCCGTCGGGCCCAGACCGTCACCCGTGATGCCGTGGCAGTGGGCGCAATGCTCGCGATACAGGCCGTTCTTCCGGCCCACGATGTCGCTGCGGACGGGACCGGCCGCGAGCCGCAGCTTCGCGTCGTCGAGGCCGGTCTCGGGCAACGCCACCGGGTCGTCGGGCGTGCCGAACATGGCCTCGAGGATCGTGGCCACCTGCCGCTCCTGGTCGGGCGTGAGCCGCTGCTTCGTCGCCTCGACGAGGTTCGCACGGAACGAGGCGGGCGGCGTCCGGCCGCAGCCGGTGGCGACGACCGCCAGGGCCACGAGCAGGAACGGGAGCGATCGGCGGTTGGGCGTGGCGGACATGGCGTTCGTCATGCGAGTGGGGGGATCACGTACCGATGGCGGCGGCGGGGACCTCGAGCGTGCCGAGGTCCTTGACCTCGTTCTCCTCGAGCTTGAGCTGGAAGCGGCCCTTGGGCGTCCACTTGAGGTCCGGCTTCTCGAGGCCCAGGGCGCCGTTGGGCCCCGTGGACCGCTCGTGCCAGACCTGGAACTCGAGCACCTCGCCCGCGGGCAGGTCGGGAATCGCGAACGACCCGTCGACCGCCGACACGGCGACGTAGCCGTCCTTGCGGAACACCATGTAGGCCTTCATCCACGGGTGGACGTTGCAGGTCACCATCGTGGGCATGCCGGTCTCGGCCT
The DNA here is from genome assembly GCA_046094745.1 of Planctomycetia bacterium. GTDB lineage: Bacteria > Planctomycetota > Planctomycetia > Pirellulales > UBA1268 > QWPN01. Next base: position 1,366 of record JBJTHX010000363.1, on the reverse strand, counting down.
TCGGCTTGTAGGGCAGGCTGCCGCCGGCCGGGATCAGCTGGTTGAAGTCGCTGCCGGAGATGTTCGTGTTGTGACCCCCCGGATCGCTGTTCTTGACCTCGATCGACTGGCCGACGCGGGCCGCGAACACCGGGGCGAGGAACTCGCAGTTCTTCTGGTCGAAGACGAGGGCTTGTCCGGCCTCCGCATCCTTCACGCGGTTCGTCTTGCGGGCGAAGACGACCACGTTTGCCAGCCCCTTGCTCGACGGGTCGACGAGCAGCGAGCGGTCGAAGAGCTTCGCCGACTTGCCACAGACCTCGGTGTCCTTGTCCGCCACGAGGGCCTTGGCGGCGCCAGGCGTGCCGGCGAACACGAACCGGCCCTTGAGCGCAGCCCAGCCCGTGCCCGTGGCCGCCGCCGCGGCGACCGGGCCGCCGCCGGAGGCTGCCCGGAGCGTCTCGCGGAGCTTCTCCGCGGCGGCGACGTCGGCTGAGGGCGAGGGCACCCGGACCGGGCCGCAGCCTGCCCCGAGCAGGCAGGCGAGGATCGCGAACAGTCCGATGCGGTCCAGGCGACTCATGCGGCGTCTCATTTCTTGAACGCGGCCGCATCGACGGGGATCTCGCCCAGGTCGGTGCCGGCGGCCTCCACCTTGACCTTGATCCGCCCCTTCTTGTCAGCCTTGCCCTTGGCGGTGGCCACCTCGGCGAGGTTGCCAGCCTTCTCGTGCCAGAGCTGCAATTCGAGTTCGCCGACCGGCACGCCCTTGATCTCGAACGACCCGTCGGGCTTCGTCACCGCCGCGTACGGGTTGCTGCGAACCACCACCCAGGCCTTCATCCAGGGATGGATGTTGCAGGTGACGCCGGCGGGGATCGACTCCTCCACCCCGAACTTCACCGGGGAGGAGCCACCGGCCGGCACCAGCGCATTGGACGCCGGATTCTTGATCGTGGCGATGTTGCTGTTGTGGCCGACGGTGTCGGAGTTCTTGATCACGAGTTCCTGGCCGGTCTGGACGAACACGACGTGCGGCTCGAACCGGCAGTTCTTGTTGTCGAGCTCCACCTTCTGGGCCTTGGCGGCCGCCTCGACCTCCGGGTTGACCTTGACCCCCTTGTCGCGGACGAAGACGACGACGTTGGCGATGCCCTTGTCGGCCCCGACGACGAGTTCCTCGGCCAACAACTTGTGCTTGCCGCACACCTCGACGTCCTTGTCGGCCTTCAGTTCGGCGGCGGCCGGGGCGTCGCCCTTGACGACGAACTTGCCCTTGATCGTTCCCCACTCCTCGGCCGCGGCGGGCACGGCGCACAGGGCCACGATGGCGAGCGAACGGAACAGCAGCATCTGCATGTCAGGTCTCCGGGCGAAACGGACGGGG